>JAFGLK010000542.1 GCA_016928125.1 Anaerolineae bacterium | reverse complement strand
GGCCTTGACGCCTGTCTCGAAGGAGTATGTCATCTCAGCGCCCGACGTGGCTCGCAAGGCCAGGGCCGGGCAGTTTGTCATCTTGCGTGTGGACGAGAAGGGAGAGCGCATTCCTCTGACGATCGCCGACTATGATCGTGAGGAAGGCACCATCACCATCGTGGTTCAGGAGGTCGGCAAGACCACCCGCCATCTCGGCACGGTCGAGGAAGGCGATGAACTGGCTAGCTTCACCGGACCGCTGGGCTGCCCCACCGAGATCGAGGCGTATGGCACGGTGGTCGTGGTCGGCGGCGGGCTGGGCATCGCCCCGATCTATCCGATCTGCCGTTCGTTGCGTGAGGCGGGCAACCATGTGATCGGCATCATCGGCGCGCGTAGCGGCGACCTGCTCTTTTGGGAGGAGCGTATGCGCACGGTGACCGATGAGCTCATCGTCTGCACGGATGATGGCAGCTATGCGCGCAAAGCGCTGGTGACCGTGCCTCTCAAGGAGCTTGTGGAGGCCCGCGACCGCAAGATCGCCCAGGTCTGGGCTATCGGGCCGGCCATCATGATGAAATTCTGCGCCCTGACCACGCAACCCTTCGGGGTCAAGACGATCGTGAGCCTCAACTCGATCATGGTGGATGGCACGGGGATGTGTGGCGCATGCCGCGTATCGGTCGGCGGTCGCACGCGCTTTGCCTGTGTGGATGGACCCGAATTTGATGGGCACCAGGTAGATTGGGACTTGCTGCTCAAGCGACAGCGTCTCTACCTCGATATGGAAAAGATCGCCAACGAAGCCTTTGAGGAGGCCCTCACAGGGGTCGCGCGAGGAGATCGGTAGACCATGCCCAAGATGAAGGATATTCCGCGCCAGGAGATGCCAACCCAGGATCCCTACGAACGCGCCTCCAATTTCGACGAGGTGGCGCTGGGATACACCCAAGAGATGGCAATGGCTGAGGCCAGCCGCTGCATCCAGTGCAAGAAGCCACAGTGCATCACTGGCTGTCCTGTGTCGGTGCGCATCCCCGAGTTCATCCTCTGCCTGCGCGAAGGTGACATGTGGGGCGCCGTGGAGATGCTCAAGGACAAGAACAGCCTGCCCGCGATCTGTGGGCGCGTCTGCCCCCAGGAGACCCAGTGTGAAGCGGTGTGCGTTCTAGGGCGCCGCGGCCAGCCCGTGTCGATCGGCCGTCTGGAGCGCTTTGTGGCAGATTGGGAGCAATCCCAGGGCATGCGCATTCCGGAGAGTGCGCCCAAGACCGGTAAGCGAGTGGCCGTGATCGGATCCGGCCCGGCGGGGTTGACCGCAGCGGGCGATTTGGCCAAGAAGGGCTATGATGTGGAAATCCTCGAGTCGCTGCATGTGCCCGGGGGCGTGCTCATGTATGGCATTCCCGAGTTCCGCCTGCCCAAGGACATCGTGCGCGAGGAGATCAACTACCTGAGGGGTTTGGGCGTCAACATCCGCACCAACGTGGTGATCGGCAAGCTCTTTACCATCGAAGAGTTGCTGCAGGAGTACGATGCCGTCTTTCTGGGAACCGGCGCCGGTCTGCCCATGATGATGAACATCCCGGGTGAGAACTATAATGGGGTCTTTTCCGCCAACGAGCTTTTGACCCGCACGAACCTGATGAAAGGCTATCTCTTTCCCCAATGGGACACGCCCGTCAAGGTGGGAGGCAAGGTGGCCGTAGTGGGGGCCGGCAACGTCGCGATGGACGCCGCGCGCTGCTCGCTACGATTGGGCGCAGACGAGGTACATATCGTCTACCGTCGCTCTCGCGAAGAGGTGCCCGCGCGGGCCGAGGAGGTGCATCACGCGGAGGAAGAGGGCATCATCTTTGATTTCCTGACCAACCCGATCGAGCTCTATGGCAACGACGAGGGTTGGGTGACCGGCATGCGCTGCATTCGCATGGAGCTGGGCGAGCCCGATGCCAGCGGCCGGCGCAGACCGATTCCGATCGAGGGCTCCGAGTTTGACATGCGGGTGGACACGGTCGTGATGGCTTTGGGCACACGCCCCAACCCCCTGGTGTTCACGGAGGCCGAGGCGCTCAAGCGTACCCGCTGGGGCACCGTCGAGGCGAATGAGGAGACCGGTCGCACCCGCATGGAGCGCGTGTGGGCCGGTGGCGACATTGTCACAGGTGCGGCGACGGTCATCAGCGCCATGGGCGCCGGCCGCGTGGCCGCCGACGACATGGATCGTTATCTGCAGAACGGCCTGAGCGAGGTCTGGTGGCCAGAGGAGGTTCAGGTCGCCGGCTAGCTGGTGCACAGGCTTGCGCAGGCAGGGCCACAGCACAAGTGGGCAGTTCCGATAGGGGCTGCCCTTTCTCTTTCGGCTCGACCGACGCGTAGCCCGCGATCAGGACGCTTGATGTGGACCTGCGCACTCAGAGCTTGATGATATGATCATGCTGCCCCTGCAGGGCACCCGTGGCGTTGCGCGTGTCCACGATCAGGGGCGCCAAACGAGCGATGTGTGGCCAGTCATAGGTCTCGTGCGGCGTGACAATCACCACACAGTCCATCGCAGCCAGGAACGTGTCGGTCAGCGCGCTGCTCCGCATGATCAGATCGTCAAGCGCCAACCGCGGGACGTAAGGATCGTTGTAGTAAAGCTGCGCCCCCTTGACCGCCAGCTCCTTGAGCACCTCGATGGCGGGCGATTCGCGCACATCGGCCACATTGGGTTTGTAGGCCACCCCTAACACGAGGATCTGCGCCCCCTTGACCGCCTTGCGCCGATCATTGAGCGCATCCGTCACGAGACCGACGACATGCCCGGGCATGGCCCGGTTGATCTCCGTCGCGACTTGAATAAAGCGCGACGTGTAGTCGAGCATGCGCATCTTCCAAGCCAGATAGTGGGGGTCCAGCGGGATGCAATGACCGCCCAGTCCGGGCCCCGGAAAGAAGGCCATAAAGCCATAGGGCTTGGTGGAGGCCGCCTCGATCACCTCCCACACGTCGATGCCTAAGCGCCGACACATGAGCGCTATCTCATTCACCAGTCCGATGTTCACAGCGCGAAAGGTGTTCTCGAGCAGCTTGACCATCTCCGCAGTGCGAGTGTTGCTCACCGGCACCAACTGCTCCACGATCAGCCCATATAGCCCAAGCGCGAGCCGCAGGCAGGTTGGCGTGGTGCCTCCGAGCACCTTGGGCGTGTTCTGGAGGGAGTAGCGGCGGTTGCCCGGATCGATCCGCTCGGGCGAGAAGGCCAGAAAGAAATCCTCGCCCACGCGATAGCCCTTCCCGCCCAAGCGCGGCAGCACGATCTCCTCCGTCGTGCCTGGGTAGGTGGTGCTTTCGAGCACGATGAGCTGCCCGGGGCGCAGCTGGCGCCCGATCTCGTCTGTTGCGGCGATGATGTAGGACAGGTCGGGGTCCCGCGTCTTGCTGAGAGGCGTGGGCACACAGATGATGATCACATCCACCCCACTCAACCGGCTGGGGTCTTCGGTTACCAGGAGCCGGCCGGCGGACACCGCTGCAGCCACCACAGAAGAGGGCACATCCCCTACATAGCTCTCGCCCGCCATGATCTGAGCCACCTTGCGCGAGTCAATGTCCACGCCGGTGACTCTCACGCCCTGCTCGGCAAAAGCGGTAGCCAGGGGCAGTCCAACATAGCCCAGGCCCACGACGCCCACGCGCACCTCGCGGTGGGCGATGCGGGCCTCCAGAACGTCTGCACGACTCGGCAGGGCCTCTCTCGGTTCCTGTGGTTCTACAAGCACTGGATATCCTCCAAGGCCTGGCTATAATGAACAGGCGTGGGCTCACTGCCCTGAAAGGAGATTGATGAGCCAGCTTCTAGACGAGATTCACGAGCAGCCCGCTGTTCTGCAGCGCATGCTCGCTCTGGAGTACGACCATATCGTCCACATAGCTGGTGCGCTCAGAGAGCGCGACATCGACTATGTGCTCGTCGCCGCGCGTGGCAGCTCGGACAACGCGGCCACCTATGCCAAGTATGCTCTTGGCGCCCTCAATGGACTGCCGGTGGCTCTGGCAGCGCCATCCATCTACACGCTCTATGAGCGCCCACCACGCCTTGAGAAGGCCCTGGTAATCGGAATCTCCCAGTCGGGGCGTTCTCCCGACATCGTAGCTGTGATCCGAGATGCTCGAGCCCAGGGCATGCCCACCCTTGCCATCACCAATGCGACCGAGTCGCGCCTGGCCCACGCTGCGGAGCATGTGATCGACTGCCACGCTGGGCCCGAACGGAGCGTGGCTGCTACCAAAACCTACACAGCGCAACTGATGGCGCTGGCTCTGCTCTCTGTGGCCCTTGACCCTGATGGCGCCGAGCGCCTAATGGAAGTGCAAAGACTCCCGACCACTCTGTCAGCAGCCCTGTCGGCGTCAGACGAAATCGCGGGCCTCGCGCGGCGCCAGCGCGCCCTGGAGGAATGCGCCGTGATCGCCCGTGGATACAACTATGCGACCGCATTCGAGATCGCGCTCAAGCTCAAGGAATTGACCTATGTCGGGGCCACCCCCTACTCCTCAGCCGATTTCCTGCACGGTCCGATTGCCATCGTTCACAGCGGGTTCCCCGTGCTGATGGTCGCGCCGCAGGGCCGCGTACTCGCCGGTCTGCTCGATCTGGCCCGCCAGCTCAAGCGGCGCAAGGCCAAGCTGACCATCATCTCCGATCAACAGGAGGCCCTGGCTTTGGCCAACTCTGCCCTGGAGCTACCCGGGCCCCTGCCGGAATGGCTTTCACCTCTGGTCAGCGTC
>JAFGLK010000541.1 GCA_016928125.1 Anaerolineae bacterium | reverse complement strand
TTCACCCCGATCATCAGGTGGAAGGGCTTGCCATACTTGCGGCAGGCATCGCAGATGCGGTTCGCCGCATAGGCGCCCCACGCCTCGCGCTCCGCCGCCGTCAGGCTCCCCCCGGCGACCAGCTTGTCCAGGATGAGCTGGGCATCGGAATCGGCCACGAACCCGGTCCTAAAGCCAACCGGGATCGACATGGCCGCATAGCCCATGCCGTGCCGCACGAACTTTTGAAAGGTCTGGTCGATCACGGCCGTGAAATCCGCCAGCGTGCGGATGGGGCGCCCGAGAAAGGCCCCCAGCCCCTCGCGCTCGGCGGGCCGATCCATCCACACGATGAACGGCTCGCAGCGCAGGCAGGGGCTGTAGAAAGAGCTATCCAGCCCCTCCAGGTCGTCGTTGTACTGATTGGTGAGGAACACGCGCACGATGTTGCTCTGCGCGATCATCTCGTCGCGCCATTCTGGGCGGCCCATCACCTCCACGGAGCAGTCAAAGATGAACTTCCAGTTGTCGGCGGCCCCGGCGGGCTCGCACCACCACTCGGCTGGGTCGATGCCCAGATACTCGCGCGAGATCGTCATCAGCCAATCGTACTGCACCGTGTTGCGAATGTGCGCCAGCATGGGAAAGATCATGCGCGTCAGCGCCTCAGGGTCATCGAACGGGAACTTGCCCTCCACAAACTGGGCCGAGTTGGCCAATTCGGTGTAGTAATGGTAGCTCAGGATCTCGCCGATATTGGCCGCCGTGCCCGTTTTCCAATTCACATGGGTGTGCACATCCACGATTGGGAGCGCGTCGATCTGGTCGAATAACTCGGTCACCAAGGCGTTGTTCATCTCTCTCATCCTTTCTGCTGAGCTGTCCGGCGGGCAGGCAAGCATCCTTCATAGCCGACCCATTATGCTGTCAATGCGCGCGCTTTTCAAGCGCGGGTCGCCTTGGAGCGGCTCTTCCTACGCTTGACTGGTCGAGGCGCAGCGGCTATCTTCCCCTCAACGTCGACCCAGCATCGCCCAGGCGCGGGCCGGTTCCCCGACCCGCCAGACCATCCTCGAAGGAGCACGCCATGTACGTCGCGGACGGCATGATCGATGTCAACCAAGAGAACCTGACCTTTGCCCGCCAGATCGGCGTCACCCACCTGGTCACGCGCCCGGCCTGTCCTCCCGACCAGGGCTACTATGACTATGAGTCGCTGATCCTCTTGCGCACGCAAGTCGAGGCCAGCGGCCTGCAGGTGGCCGCGATCCACGACGTATTGTCGAGCTGGAACGACAAGATCCGCCGTGGTCTGCCCGGCCGCGACGAGCAGATCGACAACTACTGCCGGTCGGTCGAGAACATCGGGCGCGCGGGCATCCCCATTCTGGGCTACAGCTTTCACGCCTACCACGTCTGGCGCACCACCCGCCACGCGCCCGGGCGCGGCGGCGCCACCTTCACGGGCTATGATCACGCCCTCATGCGGGCCGCGCCGCCGCTGACCTCACCCGCGCCGACGGACGAGACCATGTGGGAGGCGTTCCGCTACTTTGCCACGCGCGTCATCCCGGTGGCCGAGGCGGCCGGCGTCAAGCTGGCCCTCCACCCCGACGATCCGCCCATCAGCCCTATCGCCGGCGGGGCCTGCATCTTTCGCTCGGTGGAGGCCTTTCAGCGCGCGCTCGACCTGGTGCCCAGCCCCGCCAACGGGCTGCTCTTCTGCCAGGGCTGCTACACCGAGATGCTCGGCCAGGGCGTCTATGACGCCATTCGCCACTTTGGGTCCCAGGGCAAGGTCTGGTACGTGCATTTTCGAAACGTGGTGGGCCAGCTGCCCGCCTTTCGAGAGGCCTTTATCGATCACGGCGACATCGACATGCTCAAGGCGATGCAGCTCTGGAAAGAGGTGGGCTACGACGGGCCGATGATGCCCGACCACTATGGCCACATCGTCGGCGACAGCGACTATGGCCATCGCGCCCACGCCCACGCCATCGGCTATATGAAGGCGCTCATGCAGGCCGTGGGCGCGCTGAGCGAGAGCTAGACCGACGCCGCGTTTGACGGCCCGCGCCGAGACGCCTATCATCTCCACGAGACGTGAATGCTGCTGGATGTGGGCAGTGGGCGGCGCCAGGTGCCATCCTGGCTCGAAAGCGAGCGACGGCAGGGACGTACCGGGCGCCCAAGAGGAGGGCCTATGGGCCAGACAAACCAGGGCGGCCGCAAGGTGGGGCTCGAGATACGCCGGGCCTGGCGTGGCCATCCCGACACCCCTTACGATCTGATCATCCGGGTCGAGGGCAACCCCTCAGAACGTAGCCTGCAGCTCGAGGCGCACGGCGTGGAGATTCGGCGTCGCCACTGGCTCACGCCGACGTTGAGCGTGCGCTGCACGGGCCGAACAGCGCTCGGCCTGCTGGATTTCGACTGGATCGTGCGCATCGAGCCGGACAGGCCCGTGCGCGCTATCGGTGGACAAGGTTCAGAAAGGTGACGCGCATGGACGAGCGACCCAAACTGACCAGAGGGCTACACGAGATCCTGCGCAGCGCCAGCGCCGAGGAGGCCGCTGCGCCCGCGCAGATCCCGATCATCGTGCGCTATAGCGAACACCGCGTGGTGCTGCGCCACCGCGAGGCGATCCGCGGCGCGCGCGAGAGCTATCGCTATCGCCTGCGCCCCTTTGTGCACATGCACGCCACGCCCGAGGCGATCCGCACCCTCGAGGCCAACCCCGAGGTGGTCAAGATCTATGAGGATCTGCCGGTCTACGCCTATCTGGACACCTCGGTGGCCCACATCCAGGCGCCGCGCGTGTGGGAGGGCGGCTTCACCGGCGAGAATGTGCGCATCGCCATCGTCGACACGGGCCTGGATGCGCTCCATCCCGACTTTTCCGGGCGGATTGTGGACGTCACCGACGTGACCGGCGAGGGCCCCGAGGACGGGAATGGCCACGGGACCCACTGCGCCAGCGCCGCCGCCGGCTCTGGAGCGGCCAGCGGCGGCCGATACCGTGGGGTGGCCTCCGGCGCCAGCATCTACTCGGCCAAGGTGCTGCGCTCCAATGGCGAGGGCATGATGAGCGACGTCATGGCGGGCGTCGAGTGGGCCGTGGCGCAGGGCGTCCAGATCGTCAGCCTCTCCTTGGGCGGCCCTGGCCCTTGCGACGGGACGGATGCGCTCTCCGAGATGTGCGACGCCGCTGTGGAGGCCGGCGTGGTTCTGTGCGTGGCCGCCGGCAACGACGGGCCGTCGGCCTACACGGTGGGCTCGCCCGGCTGTGCCCAGCAGGTGATCACCATCGGCGCCAGCGATGAGGCCGGGCACGTGGCCGGCTTTTCGTCCCGAGGCCCCACCTCAGATGGGCGCCCCAAGCCGGATGTGGTCCTGCCCGGCGTCGACATCGTGGCCGCCCGAGCGCGAGGCACCGCCATGGGCTCCCCGGTGAATGAGCACTATACCTCCGCCTCGGGCACCAGCATGGCCACCCCTCAGGCGGCGGGCCTGTGCGCCCTCCTGCTCCAGGCCGAGCCCGGCCTGACGCCGGCCCAGATCAAGGAGCGCCTGATGGCCACAGCCATCGATCTGGGCGCCGACATGTATGCCCAGGGGCGCGGACGCGCGGATGCCTGGCGCGCCTGGCAGAACGAGGTCTCGCCCGAGCCCGGCCCTCCGCCGTCGCCGCCCGAGCCTCCCGGACCGACCCCCGGCGTGGGCTGTCTGACGGCCGTGCTCGGGATGCTCTTCCCCAAGCATCACACTCGCTCGGGGAGGCCCTGATGGGGGCCTGTAGAGGGAGCCACGCTGCAGGAGGGGTTTCTGCGGGATGAGCATTCAGCTATCCGGCGCCGATCTGATCGACCTGGCGGTGCAGACCGAGATTCGCGGCGAGGCCTTTTATCGGGAGGCGGCCGAGCGCGCCGATCAGGCCGCGGCCAAGGCGCTGTTCGCCCATCTGGCCCGTGAGGAGGTGCGTCACAAGCGGACGTTCGAGGGCCTGGCGCAACGCATCGTCATCACCGAGATCGATCCGGGCGCCTGGCAGGAGGCGATCGACTATATCGCCGCCATCGTAGAGGGCGAATTCTTTCGCGGCGACGCGCCCATCCTGACGATCCCCGAGCAGGCCAGCGTGCCGGATATGATCCGCCAGGCGATCGCGTTCGAGAAGCAGAGCGTGCTCTACTTTTTCACGCTGCGCGATCTGGTACAGCCGGCCAACCGCCCGATCGTCAACGCCATCCTGGATGAAGAGCGGGATCACGTGCGCCACTTGGCCACGCTCCTGCAGCAAGCCGGCTGATCTTCAGCGCGCCCATTCGGGTCGCTTAGGCTGCGAACTGCGGCAGATACTCGGCTTGGGCCGCGAGTAGCTCGTCGGCCAGCGCTTCCGCCATGGCGAGCGAGCTGACGGCCCCATCCAGCACCAGAGCCTGGACGAACTTGATGCGGCTGCCCTCCAGCGCGGCCTCGACCACCGTCTCCACCCAGGCCAGCCGCGTGGCGAGCGTGCCCACGATGCCGGGCGGCAGCGGGCGCTGCTGGATCGGCTTGAGCCCGGCGCAGGTGGCGATGGCGGGCGCCTCGACAATGGCCTCGGCCGGCAGATTGGGCACCTGCCCGCGGTTCGGCAGATTCACCGAGTACACCCGACCCGCATCCCGCCGAATGCTGGCGATGATCTCCACCACCTGCTCGTGCTCGCCGCCGCTGTGCCGCATAAAGTCATTGGGAAGCGGTGCATCCGAGTAGGCCTGCTCGCGCATCTCGGCAAAGATCCGATCCCCATTGGCGATCGTCTGTTCCAGGCTATAGACATCCAGGCCCAGCGTGCGGCCATAGTAGGCGCCCCGCCCATCCCGGCCATAGAACTGGGGCAGGAACTCGGTGACGTGTCGATCCAGCACCGCAGGAAAAGCCCTCAAGAGCTCCAGCAGCTCCCAGCTCAACGGCGCCAGGCGGCTCAGCTCGCCACCCTCCAGCCTCGCGGCGGCGCCCCCCTGGGCGGCGGCCCGGTGCGCCTTGGCGATCTCGTGCAAGCGCGGCATGGCATCCTGGCCATCCACATACGCCTCGACGAACCAGGTCAGGTGGTTCATGCCCACGGCGCTGTAGCTCAGGCGCTCGAGCTCCACCCCCAGTTCACGGGCCAGATAGCGGCCCACATCGAACACCCCATGGCACAGGCCCACGATCTCGGCACCCGTGGCCTTGCGCACCGCCCGGCACACCGGCGCCATCGGGTTGCCATAGTTGAAAAAGAGCGCCTCAGGCGCCAGCTCGAGCACGTCCTGCGCGATGGCCACCATGGCGGGAACCATCCGCAGCGCCCGCGACGTGCCGCCGGGCATGACGCTATCGCCCACCGGCTGATAGATGCCGTACTTGCGCGGGATGGTGACGTCGCGTTCCCAAGCGCGGCGCCCCCCCACCCCGACGGTACAGATCACGGCCGTGGCGCCGGGCAGCGCCGCCCGCCGATCGAGCTCGGCGCGCAACGCGATGGGCGCCCCGCTGGCGCCGATCATCTTGGCCGCCAGGCGTTGGGCCACCTCGAGCGCCTGTTCGTCAATATCCACCAGGGCCAGGTCGAGCGCCTCACCGGTGCGGATGAGATCGCTCAAGAGGCCCCGCATAAACATGGCGCTGCCCGCCCCGATCAACACCACCCGCTCTCTCATGGCCCTACCTCCCCTGTTCCAGGCGCCCCTCGTCTCACGTGCGGCCCCGCATCGAGCGCGCCGTGAAATCGTAGGGATCGCTGGGCATCGGCGTCACATGGTGGTCCTGCGCCTCCTCCGCCTGATCGTCGAGGGGCGTTTCCTCAGACCCCAGCCTGGCCGAGGCCTCGTATTCGCTCAGAGACTGCACCCGATCCCACTCATTCACCGGCACAAGCAAGGCATCCGCAAAGAACTGCACCACATAGCTCTTCCCGTCGATCTCCATGGGCGCCTCGTCGCTGAGCGCGCCCAACAGGCCGCGCGCTACCGCCTCCTTGGCCAGGGCGGCTTGCGGATTGGTGCCCACCAGCAGATCCCCCAACATGCCGACCAGCGCGCGACGCACGGCGCTCAGCTCGCTGCTCCGCTGCGCGCGATAGGCCGCGATCCAGGTTTCCACTTGCGGGATGATCCACTCTTTCTGAACCGCCCAGCCCGGGCACGACTTGGTTGAGAAATCCCTGTGAAAGTTGAGCTGGCGAATATCCAGGCCGAGTCGCTCGTGCAAGATGCCCAGCGCCGCAATCGTGTTGAGCAGCGTGGCCCCCGAGGGCAGGGCCGCGTCATAGTCCCCGACCATCTCGATGTGGCGCGAGCGGTAGTTGTGCCCGTAGACCCCCACGCCATCGTAGCGCACATCGCTGAACAGCCAGATGCCATCGTCGGCGATAAAGAGATGCGGCCCCGCCGTCCAGCCCTCATGCCAGCGCCCCTGAAGATCCTGCCACAACTGGCGCTCATAGTAGGCCTTCATGCCCAGGATCGTGTCATATCCTCGCCACGTCTCGCGGGTGGGCCGCCAGGTGTGATGCAGAAAGATGCGGGTGGGCAACGGCGGCGGCATCTCCAGCGCTTCCACATAGGCCACAAACTCATCCGCCGACATGACGCGCCCATCGATCTCCATGGGCGGCTCCTTGATGACCTCCGAGGGGTCCGGCTCAGCCGCCTGATAGACCTCGCCCGCCCGACGGGTGGAGCGCCGGCCCGTCGAGAGCGACTGGCTCTCCTGCCCGCCCAAGAGACCTCGCAACACTGCTCTGAGTAGACCCATCTTCCTGCTCCTTTGCTCGCATCGAGCCCCGTGTCCAGCGAGTCACTCTCACCTGTCATCCCGAAGCGATCCGTCCTCGGATCGCGAGGGATCTCGCCCATCGCAGCGAATGGGATTCCTTGCCTGAGCGAGATGCTTCGGGCCAACCGCGGCCCTCAGCATGACGCTCGCGGCCAGCCGCGGCGGTGGCTCTAGCCGTACCAGCGATACTCGCGCTGCAGGGCCCCTCGAAAGTCATTGATGACCTGATTCTTGCCTCGAATGAACCAGATGTCCCCCGGGTAGCGCTCCCAACGGTACAGGATCAAGGCCCGAATGCGCTGATGCGCCACGTCGCCATTCCAGCGATCGATCTCCGCATAGGCCTGCTGAATCCAGCCCGCGTTCATATCGAGCCAGCCGACGTTCTGGTCCGTCTCGGTGATATACACCGGCAGGTGACGCAAGGCCGCCGGGATGGCCTGCATGAAATCGATGTAGGTGCG
>JAFGLK010000084.1 GCA_016928125.1 Anaerolineae bacterium | reverse complement strand
CGATCGTCTTGGGGCCGTCGGCCAGTTCGGCCAGGCTGAAGGAGGCGGCCAGCCGCTCGGCGGGCGCGTAGGCGATACGCTTGGGGAGCTCGTCGCCAAAGCCGCCAAACGCAGGCATGCTGAGCAGCGACGTGTTCACCACCAGATCGAACGAGGCCTCGCCCTCCACGTCGAGGACGATCCCGCTGCGATAGCCGCAGGTGAGACTGTACCAGGAGAGGCCATCCGGTCGCACGTCGGCCAGGTGGGAACGCGGGCTGTCGAAGCGAATGGGCTCGGCCACCGTGGCCGTGCCGCCGCGCACCTGAAGCTGCCCTTCCCAGATCACGCCCGAGTAGCTGGTGCGCCGGCTGGCGCCCTCCCACAGGATGCGCACGCGGTGCGGGGCGCGCTGCAGGGCGATGGGGTGGGCGTAGATCTGCTCCAAACCCCGGTAGAGCTCCAGTGCTTCGATGGGCGCCGTGCCCGCCACATAGGCCGAGAGCCTGGGCTGCGCCCGGGTGCGGTAGCGGTCTCCCATCATGTGGCCGTCCGCGTCGAAGCGGATCAGCATACGCGCGCCCGTGGTGGCATAGGCGTGGCGCGCCTGCAGCGCCGCCAGCACCCCCTCGATGGTCAACTCCTCGGCGTAGAGCGCCGTCAGGCTGCCTTTGGCATAGCGGCGCTCGAGATGGCCCGGGTACTCGCCGCCCGGCCGGCCGGTGTAGCCGTCGCTCCCGCCCAGGAAGCCCACCTGATACCCCCGGCGCAGGGCGTCCTCCAGGAACCAGGGAAAGCTGCCGTGGGTCGAGGTGATCTCGATGGCGGGCTCCAGCGTCGGCTCATGGTAGGTGAGATCGGCGCGACCGCCGCCCACGTGGGGCGTGATCACGGCGTCGGCGCCCCGGTAGGCGGCGTGCAGGTCCAGGACATGGGGCAGATCGGTGTCCTGGTCGTCCTGGTCGGCGATCTCCTCCAGATGGCACGAGCGCCGGATCGGCTGATTGTGGCGGCGCAGGTAGACGTTGTGGTGGCCGCCCATGGGTGGCTCGCCGCTCCATTCGTATCCCGGCAGGGGCACAAAGCGCCCCGGCGCGTAGGCCTCCCGTTCGGCGCGTTGCTGGATGGCCCACTCCTCGTTCGAGACCCGATGGGCGTTGGGCTGATAGCCCGCGAAATCGATGCCCGACATCTCGCGCGCGTAGCGGAAAAAGGCCGGGATCTTGTCCGCCCTTACCAACTGGCCGCCATGGGGATCGCCCCAGTAGAGGCGTGTGGTCTGGCCGGCCTCCTGGCAGGCGATGGGGTTGCTCTCGGCCTGCAGGGGGCCATCTATCTCGTGCGCGGCCACGCGAAGGAGGCCGGCCTCCGTGGCGCGACAGCCGCGCAGCCACCAGACGCCGCCGTCTGAGGCGTCAAAGGTATGGCTCTGGTGTGGCAGCTTGACGCCCGGAGCCCGCAGCGCGATCGCGCCGCAATAGGCGGGCGAGAGGTTGCCCCAGGCGTCCATGGCCTTGACCAGCAGGCCAAAGGGCTGACCGATCTCGACGGTCGAGGGCGCCACGACGACCAGTTCGGTCGCCTGGCCGCCGACGATCTGCAAACAGGGCGGATCGGGCACGGTGAGGTAGCGCCCGCTGCCGTCCGGATCAACCGCGACGGCGACATAGCGCCGCTCCTCGGCAAACGTCTGGGCGCGCGATCCCGGCCCCCCTGCTGAGCGCTCGCCATAGGTCAGCACCAGGCGCTCACCGGGGGCCAACGCGCGGCCAATCACTGTGAGCAGCAGGCCGCGGTAGCCCTGGGTAAGCACCGCGACGCGCGCGTCGTCCGGCGCCTGCACCGTCATATAGTCCGGGCCGGCCGGATCGTCGAACTGGGGGATGGCCCAGTCGGTGTCCGAGTCGGTGTGTACGCGCAGGTGGCCGCCCGAGGCGATCCCGCGTGAGCCGACCACATAGGTCAAGCGCCAGGTGCCATAGCTGCCCGCCACAACCGGGTCAGGTGGCTCGATGGTGGCTTGCCCTAGGGCGTCGCGCAACCCTGCATCGCTCATCGCTTCCCTCCGTCTCGACCGCTCCAGGTTCAGCTCACCGCTCGCCCAGGCCGAGGCCTTTGCAGTAGGCCACGCTGCGCTCCAGATCGGTGCGCTGCTGCACCGCCAGCGCAGCCCGATACTCGGGCGGCATGGGCTCTGAGGCCGTGATCATGGGACCCAGGAAGGGCTCGCCCTGACGAACCAGCGCCTCAAAGCGGGCGAACTCCCAGGCTGGCGTATCGGGGAAGGCCTCCCAGTAAGCGGGCTCCAGATAGGGAAGCACTCGGGGCGGGCCGCCGGTGATGATCTCCATGCTGAAATACGCGCCCTGGCATTGCTGCATGTAGCGCCTGATCCAAGCCTCGATGCCCACGTTGCCATCGCCCATCGCCACCCACTGAAAAGCGGCGCCTCGGGGATGAGGCCAGACGGCGCTATCGCGCACATGGCTGGCCACCACATAGGGCTCGAGATATTCCAGCGTGACCATGGGGTCCTCGGCCACCCAGATGGCGTTGCCCGGGTCGATGCAGGCGCCCACGTACTCGGGTCCCGCAACCTCGATCAGCGCACGTACCTCGCGCCCCTGCAGGTCCCCGGCGTGGTTTTCGATGGCCAGCACGATGCCCAGGTCCAGGGCCTGCTCGCGCACGGCCCGGCAGGCGGCGAGGGCGTTCTCGATGTGGGTCGCCAGCGGCGTCTGGCTCCGGCGATCCGCCCGACTGCCCAGCAGGCAGCGCAGAACGGGCGAGCCGAGGATCTGGGCGATCTCGAGCATCTCCCGCATCTGCTCGGCCGCCGGGCCCCGTTCGCGGTGAAACGAGGCCGACGACTCGCAGATCGAGCCCATGCCGGCCTCCAGCGCCAGGCCCAGCTCATCGGCGCGGGCCTTGACCTGCCTCAGATAGTCGGGCTCCAGGCTCTCCAGCGTCTCCAGGTCGGAGAAATGGACCACATCGAGGCCGATGTCATGAGCGTATCCCAGGTGCTCAAAGGCGTCCCAATCCTGGTAGCGCAGGCTGTAGATATCGACGCCGAGTTTCATGTTCGCTTCCTCCCTGCGCGTTCCCCAGCTCTGGCGCTGGTTCAGCCCATGTATGGATCCAGGAAGGCCTTGGCGAGCAGCAGGCCGCGCCGGTTGAGCTCGGGGCTGCCGTACCAGATGGCATCCTCGTGCTCGATGGCCAACACCTCGTCATAGCCCACCTCGACCAGGGCGCTGATGAACTGCGCCCAGTTGATCTGACCATAGCCCGGCAGGCGATAGCGCCACCAGCCGCCATAGGGGCGCACGTTCGGCCCCAGCGCCCGGCCCATGATACCATACTCGTAGAGCTTGTCGCTCAAGATCTCGGTGTCCTTGGCATGCGAGTAGTAGATGCGCTCGCCGAACTCGCGGGTGGCGCGCAGATAGTCGATGCCCTGCACCACCAGATGCGAGGGATCCAGGCAGATGCCCAGGCTGCGCGAGGGCACGGCCGCCAAGACGGCACGGATCAGCTCCGGCGTGATGGCCAGCCACTGGCCGTGGGCATGGTAGATCTCCATCACCAGCTTGACATCATGCCCCTCGGCGAACTCAGCCACGGGGGCATAGCCCTTGGCAAAAACGTCGAGGCTCTCCTCGGCGCTCATCCCTGGCATGCGCCGATGATCGATCATGATGCGCCTGACGCCCTTGGCCGCCGCCGCCTCGATGGTCTGCATGGCCTGCTTCTGAGCCTGCCCGCGGGCGTGGGCATCGGTGGTGAGCACGTTGGCGCCCAAGGGGATCGAGCCGACCGCGATGCCATAGCGGGCGCACACATCGATGGTCTCCAGCGTGGCGTCGACGGCCGCAAAGCCCTGTTCGCTGCCCCAGCGCGCCACCTCCTCGAAGGGCAGGGCGCGCATGTCCCTGACGGTCATGAATCCGAGTTGCATGGGTGTTCCTCTCCTTGTGCGTACTTACAGGCCCCAATGGGCGTCGATGGGCTGCTGATAGGTCGAACGCGCCCCCGAAACGATATCCGCGACCTGAACCGTGTCGCCCGTGAGGGCTGACTCGTAGATGGCCTGGCAGACGGCCAACGAGCGCAGCCCCTCCCAGCCATCCACCTCGACCTTCGGGCGACGGCCTTGCACCGCCTCTACGAATTCCCAGATCTCATAGCCAAAACCGTCGGTCAGGCCGTTGGGATAGTAGAACTGCCAGCGCTCCTCGCCCAGGTCCGCGCGGTAGGCCCCCGCCAGATCAGCCAACGTCCGGATGGTCCCGTCCTCTAGCTGCATCTGGGCCGTCTCGAAAAAGAGGTGAAAGACCGTAAAGGCGTTGTCGGTGGTATCCATCAGCGAGCCCTGGGTGCCGTAAAAGGCCACCTGGCGCAGCGGCGCCCCCGGCGCGCTCAGGCTCCACTGCCAGGTGCCCACCGCGCCGCTCTCGAAGGTGAGGATCGCCAGGGCGCTGTCCTCTCGAGCCTCGCTCAGAGGGAGGGGCTCTCCCGAGATGAACTCGCGGGTCTCGGCGTAGACCTGCTTCACCTCGCCCAACAGGTGACGCATGCCGTCGCAATAGTGAAAGCCGCTATCCAT
>JAFGLK010000540.1 GCA_016928125.1 Anaerolineae bacterium | reverse complement strand
GAAACCTTTGGGAGGCATCATGATCTACGCTGCGTCCGGGAATCGATATGACACCATGCACTATCGACGCTGCGGGAGGAGCGGCCTGAAGCTGCCGGCCATCTCGCTGGGTCTGTGGCACAACTTTGGCGGCGTCGATGCCTATGAGAATGGGCGCGCCATCGTGCGGCGCGCCTTTGATCTGGGCGTGACCCATTTTGACCTGGCGAACAACTACGGCCCGCCGCCCGGTTCGGCAGAAGAGACGTTCGGGAGGATCATGCGGGACGATCTGGCTCCCTATCGCGATGAGATCATCGTGTCGACCAAGGCCGGCTACGGCATGTGGCCCGGTCCCTATGGAGATCTGGGTTCGCGCAAGTACCTGATTGCGAGTCTCGACCAGAGCCTGAGACGGCTGGGTCTGGAGTATGTGGATATCTTTTACAGCCACCGCTATGACCCCGAGACCCCGCTGGAGGAGACCATGGGCGCGCTCGACCATGCGGTGCGGAGTGGGCGGGCGTTGTATGCCGGCATCTCCAATTACCAGCCCCCGCAGACGCGAGAGGCGGCGCGCATCCTGCGCGATCTCGGCACGCCGTGCCTCATCCATCAGGCATCCTACAACATGTTCAATCGCTGGATCGAGGACGGCTTGCTATCGGCTCTGCACGCGGAGGGTATGGGATGCATCTGTTTCTCGCCGCTGGCACAGGGCCTGCTCACCAATAGATACCTCGGTGAGGGTATCCCTGCAGGGTCGCGGGCGGCGAGTGCAACGGGGTTCTTGCGTCCCCAGCACGTGACGGAGGAAAAGCTGGCCAAGGTGCGGGCGCTCAATGAGCTCGCGCTAGCCCGCGGGCAGACCATGGCGCAGATGGCCCTGGTTTGGGTCTTGCGCCATGAGGGTGTGACATCGGCCCTGGTGGGCGCCAGCAGGGTGAGCCAGATTGAGGACAGTGTCGCTGCGCTGGGGAACCTGGCTTTCACGGGCGAGGAGCTCCAGGCGGTGGACGCCATCCTGGGATCAGCCTGACGGAAAGCCGCCGAAGGACAGATCACCCGAACCAGGTGAGCAGATCTTCAAAGCGCTCGAGGCAAACTGTCCGCTCCGGGAAGGCCAGGTCCTCATGCTCCGCCGTCCAGGTGTGGGGATGGGGCACATAGATCGCCCGAATGCCCGCCGCGAGGGCCGGGTTGATGTCCGAATGTGGACTGTTTCCGATCATCCAGGTATTGCGTGGCTCGAGAGCCAGCGCGGCCACGATCTGACGGTAGGTATCGACGGTCTTTTCGGGCACGACAAAGCGGGCCTCAAAGAGAGCCTCGAGGCCTGAGCGCGCCAGCTTGGCGAGCTGCAACTCGGCCAGGCCTTTGGTGACCAATACCAGTCGGCTGGTCTCTCGAAGCGCTCGCAGCGTGCACGCAACTCCGGGCAACAGCTCCATCGGCGGCGAGAGAAGCTTGGCGCCACAAGAGCGGGCCTGCGCGAGGCGCTCTGGGGTGGCCCGCCGGCCTGCGGCGGCGAGCGACCACGAGCAGGTTGTCTCAAGGGCGGCGATATAGCTGTCGGGGCCGTAGCCGAGACAGTGGATGAACTCCCGCTGGGCCTGGTCAAAGTGAGAGGCGGTCGCCTCGCGGTCGGCGCCCCATGACCGCATCAGGTCGAGGAAGCGACGCGTGCACTCCAGATAGTAGATGTTGTTCTCCCAGAGGGTGTCATCCGCATCGAACAAGAGCGCGCGGCACACGCGACCTCGAGGTATGGGCTTCATTGCCATCTATAGCTCCGTAGCGGCGGCCCCTTGCCCTGGGTCATGGCACGTCCGGCTCGCACCATTTTTCATGAGCGGCGCTTCTTTGCAGAGATCGCCCCATTCGCCGAGCTCCGTCCTGCGCCGGATCCCTTCCAGTTGCAGGCTGCGCCCTGGCCTGGGAACGCGCTCTCGGCCCTGGCCTTGAGCTCCCTGGCTCTCAGCGTAGCAGGCCTCAAGAGCCCACGAACGGAGCCTATGCTTTCTCCCCTTCCGTTTGGAGCGCGCGGCTGTAAGCACCGATGATGCGGTCGATCTGGCGGTTGATCTCTGAATCCACCGCTCGCCGTGCCTGATCGTCATCGTACCAGGCGATCGAGCGGGCCATGCCCTCGGCGAAGCTAACCTTGGGCGCATACTCGGGCACCACGCGCTTGATCTTGCGGTTGTCGAACACGACGCTGTGGGCCTTATCGCCCAGGAGGCCCGCGCCCCACTGCGGATGGAGGGCCGCAATGAAATCGGACGGGATGTGCACCAACTCGACCTCGGCGCCGGCGGCGCGCCCGATGGTCCGGTAGATCTCGTCCCAGGTGAGCACCTCATCGCTGGTGATGTGAAAGCCCTCGCCGATGGCCGGCTGCTTGCCAAAGAGGCCCACAAAGCCGACGGCAAAGTCAGAGTTGTGGGTCATCACCCAGAGCGACTGCCCATCGCCATGCGAGATGACGGGTCGGCCAGTGCGCATGCGGTCGACCATCGTATACCCCTGGCCGCCGATCGCGCACGGCACCCAGGAGAGCCCATAGGTGTAGGTGGGCCGTACAATGGTCATGGGAAAGCCCGAGCCGCGGTAGGCGGCGATCAGTCGATCCTCGCAGGCGATCTTGTTGCGCGCGTACTCCCAGTAGGGGTTGTAGAGCGGGGTGGATTCGGTGATGACATAATGGTTGGGGGGCTTTTGGTAGACGCTGGCCGAGCTGATAAAGATGTACTGCCCGACGAGCCCGCTGAATGCTGCGATGTCTCCCTCGATCTGATCCGGCGCGTAGCCCACAAAGTTGGCCACCACGTCATAGCGCGTGGCCTGTGCGACCTCGCGCAGCAGCGCAGCGTCATTTCGATCACCCGTCAGGATGCGCACCCTCTGGCCGAATGGATTGGGCCGTGCTCCTCGGTTCAGGAGGGTGACCTCGTACCCCAACGCCAGAGCTCGCTCGACGCAGGCCGTGCTGATGTTACCGGTGCCTCCCATAAACAGGACTCGCATAGTACACCCCCTGGCAATGTATAGCCCGTCTCGATCACGTAGGCGTGATCGTACCACAGAGCGGACTTGCAGTCCAACGAAGAGCAAACAACTCGCTTTTCGTGATTGGGCGCATTTGGCTATAATCCTCGAGAGCTGACAGGGCGCTCTCACGGCAGGAGAGCGTGGGCGTCAGTCATGGCTTGGGTGGGGCGGTTTCGGCAAATCGATAGTGGCCGCGGGCAGACACAGGAGGACGGGCGATGGTCGTTGGGGCAAGCCGTGATCCGGATCACCCTCTCGCTCTGGCGATATTCAAGACGCTCTCGTACGCTGATGTTTTTGGCTATCCACTAACGGTCGGGGAGACGCACACCTTCCTGGTTGGTGCCCAAGCCACCCGGGAGGAGATCATAGAGGCGCTTGGCTCGAGCGTTTGGTTGCGAGAACGGGTCTTGTGCCGCGGGGGCTACCTCACGCTGGCCGGGCGCGAAGCCAACTTTGATCTGCGACAGGAACGCGCCGGCATCAGCCGGCGCCTGCAAGAGACGGCCCGCCGTACGGCGGTGTACTTGGCCGCGCTGCCCTTTGTGCGCGCGGTGATCTTGACCGGATCGCTGGCGGTTGAGAACTCGAGAACGCACGCCGATGATATCGATTTTCTGCTGGTTACGGACCCAGGGCGATTGTGGCTGGCGCGACTCGCCGCTGTGGCGGTGGTGCGTCTGGCCCGGGTACGGGGGATGCTCCTGTGTCCCAACTATCTCATGACTAGCGAACGGCTGTCGCTCGCTTCTCGATCGCTATTCACGGCGCATGAGCTGGCTCAGATGGTGCCGCTCTATGGAGACGAGATGTATGAGCGGCTCCTGCGGGCGAATCAGTGGGCCAAGGCCTACCTGCCGAATGCCTTTGATCGCCCGGCCGCAGCGCAGATTGCGCTCCCCGGCTGGGCAGGCTGGGGCAAGCGGCTGGCCGAATGGGCTTTCTCGGGCTATCTGGGAGACGCTCTCGAGGCGCGCGAGATGCGCCGCAAGGTGCACAAGCTGGGCGCTCAGGCCGAGGCGCGAGGCGCGCAAGAGACCTGCTTTGACGCCCACTGCTGCAAGGGGCATTTCCATGACTATGGCGTGCGTACAGACGGTGCCTATCGCCAGCGCCTGGCTGGCCTAGGGCTTGAGGTCGATGCGGTCGGCCCAGAGGGTGGAGAGTGAGCCGATGAGTGTGGACGTGCTGTTGGCCAATCCCCTTTTCCTGGCGCGCGATCCCGTCGAGCGGCGCCTGATGACGCCCTACTTTCCTCTGGGGCTTCTTTACCTCGCGGCCTGCCTGCGGGAGGCCGGCTTCTCTGTGGCCATCTTTGACGGGATGTTCAAGCCTGGCCCTGAGTCGTTCACAGAGGCGCTACGGGCGCATCGGCCGCGCGTCGTGGGCCTCTCGATTCTCACGACCGTGCGCGCCACGGCCGTGGAGCTGGCCCAGAGCGCCAGGGCCGCTGGCGCCGTGATCGTGGTGGGTGGCTCTGACCCCACGGCGCGGCCCGAAAGCTACCTTGAGCCGAGCCTTGGGCGGGGACCTGTCGCGGACTTTGTCGTCATCGGCGAGGGGGAGGATGCCCTGGTCGCCCTGGTGGCGACAATCCTTGGGAGCGGCGGGCCGAGTAGCTGGGCTCAGATTCCCGGGATCGCCTATCGCCTGGATGATGAACTCGTGCTGACGCAGCCGCGTTCACTGCGACGGGACATTGACAGCATCCCGATTCCGGCGCGAGAGCTCACAGAGGTGGAGCGCTACCGTGAGGCCTGGCGCGAGAAGCATGGGTTCTTTTCCCTGTCGGTGATCACGAGCCGGGGCTGCCCCTATGGCTGCGCCTGGTGTCAGAAGAGCGTGTTCGGCCGGAGCTACCGCCCTCGATCGCCACAGCTCGTGGCCCAGGAGATGCGCGAGATCAAGACGGGCTACGCCCCGGATCGACTGCGGATCGTGGATGATGTCCTCGGCATCGACAAGGACTGGGTTCGGCGCTGGCGCAATGCCGTGGTCGAGCGGGATGCGGTCATCCCGTTCGAGTGTCTTTCGAGGGTGGATCTGGTTGACCGCGAACTGCTCGAGATGTTCAAGCAGGCGGGCTGCATGCGCATCGCTTTCGGCGCCGAATCAGGATCGCAGCGGGTGCTAGATGCGATGAACAAGGGCACGCAGGTTGCGCAGATCCGACAGGCGGCTAGATGGTGCCACGATCTGGGCATCGAGCTCTACTTTTTCATCATGGTGGGATATCCCGGCGAGGAATGGCGGGACATCCTGGCGACGGTGTCGCTCCTACGGGAGACAGTTCCCGATGCGTTCAGCTCGACTATCGCCTATCCGTTGCCAGGGACCCCGTTCTATGAGGAAGTGTGTGACCGCCTGGTCGAGTCGCCCGACTGGGACTATACGGCAGAGAACCGTCTCATGTACCGGGGGCGTTACAGCACACGCTTCTATCGCTGGGTGCAGCGCTGGCTGCATGCCGAGTGGCAGTTCGCCAGGATGCGCCGTCGAGGGGCCCCCGGCGGGAAGGCCGGTCTGCTGGGCCAGATCGGCAAGCTGGTCGTGGCCCGCTGCATGGTAGGGCTGCTGCGGCTGCTGCCGGCCGACGTGCAATCTGCACCCAAGCTGTCGCCGGGGCACTGAGGCGCCGATGCAACTCCTGGTTGGGCCGTGGCGCCACACTCCGCTTCGCCTGCGCGGCCGCGCTCTGGCGGGGCTGCTTCTCCTGCTAGCCATCCCCTTGGCGGCCTGTGCACGCCCTGCTGGGCCCGTGCGGCAGATCGGCCTCTACCACCAGATGCGGCCGACGCATAAGGCCGTGATTTCCTCTCCGGTGGTTCACGATTGGGATGGCGATGGGTACGGAGAGATCGCCATCGGATCCTGGGATGGGTTCTTCTACTTGCTGGACCATCGGCTTGAGACGCTGCCGGGTTGGCCCAAGTTCAGCCCTCGCGGGTTCTTTGGCTCGCCCGCCCTGGGTGACCTGGATGGCGATGAGAGCCCCGAGATCATCGTGGCCTCGGATGCGGGTCACCTGCAGGCATGGCATGCAGATGGCTCGTCGGTGCCGGGCTTTCCGATCGAACTGGGCTACAAGAGCTGGGGCTCGGCCGTCATCCTGCCCGGGCCACACATTGCGATCGGCGGGCTGCGCCAACTGTTCCTGTTCGACGCCCATGGCAGAGCCGTGCCTGCATGGCCTGGTTGGATGTCCAACTGGGCCGACAGCACGCCTGCCGTCGGCGCTGACGTGATCGCGATCACTACCTTGTTGGAGGGGCCAAGATCCCAGGGGGCGCTTTGGGCCTGGCATCTCGATGGCAGTCCCTATCCCTGGTCGCCGCTCGCCCTGCGGATGGATTCCGACTCGTCGCCGGCTCTGGCGGACCTGGACGACGATGGGCGGGTCGAGATCATCGTGGGGGATGACGAGGGACTGCTGCACGTTGTAGATCTCGATGGCCGCGAGTTGAGTGGCTTCCCGAGGCGGGCGCAGAGCCTAATCGAGGCGTCGCCCGCCATTGCCGACCTCGATGGCGATGGCGCGCTGGACATCGCGGTAGGCTCGTGGGACGGGCGGATGTACCTGTGGGATCGCTACGGTCGCGACCTCCCCGGCTGGCCGATCCGCGTAGGAGACCAGATCATCTCTTCCGCTGCGCTGGTCGACCTGGACGGGGATGATCGTTTGGACATCGTCGTGGGCTCGAAGGACGCATACCTGTATGGGTGGACAGCGACCGGTAAGCCTCTCCAGGGTTTTCCGCACGATCTCGGCGCTCATGTGTTCTCCTCACCCTGGGTGGGCGATCTGAATGCCAATGGACAGGCGGATGTTGTCGTCGGGGCCAATAACGGGATCCATCTGTTGAGCGATGTGGGGCCCCTGGGCCGCGCGGCCTGGCCGATGTTCCGCCGCGACAGCGAGAACACGGGGGCCTACCGGTGAGGGCGCGCCTCCGCAGGGCCGGCCACGTGCTGTTCGCGCTTCTGGCCGGACTGCTGGTCTGGCAGGGCGTGGCTGAGGCCATCGAGCCGATGTGGAGCCTGGCCCTGCTACACTGGGTGCGGCCGCAGCGATCAGCCGTCGAGGTGGCCGGCCCTGGAGACACCACGCTGCGCGTATATCGTGATACGAGCCCGCACATCGGAAAGGTGGCGGGCCTACAAAAGGGGCTCATCTGGACGGCCGAAGGCCAGGAACTGGTAGAGGAGGGCTATGGCCTGGGTTGTCCGTTGGTGGTGGTGGGCGACCAGGCCTACAACGCGAAGCGGGCTGAGGTGTCGTACGAGCAGGCTGGAGAGGTATCCGTCATTCGGAAGCGCTTTAGCATGGACACGCTCGACACCCCGATTCGCTTTCTGCGGCGCAAGTACCGCCGCGTCACACCGCTGGGCAGCGTGCTCTGCACCTATCGGGTGCATCCGGACGGTGTGATCGACGTGGAGGTGGAT
Organism: Anaerolineae bacterium; assembly: GCA_016928125.1. The sequence goes on along the minus strand of JAFGLK010000540.1, from coordinate 5,633 downwards.
CTAGGAGATCTGGACGCTTCCTGGACGCGCCTGTTCATGATGAACGAGGCTGGGGCCACGCGCTTCTGGCACTACAGCGGTGGCGAAGGCCTTGATCTGGAGGGGGAGGCAATCGGCATCTGGCGCCCCATGCAGGCCAACTCTGGCTGCATGCGGTCGGGTGATCTGAGTCTCGGGTTCTGCGTCGAGGCTGGCGAGGGCCACACGCTGTATGCTGGGCGTGAGCGCTACTGGCAATACAACTGGCGCGGCGTGTTCTATCTATCGTGGGCCGGCATCGATATCGAGGTGGCAGGACCGCGCGACAGCTATGCCTATCGCGTGCTCCTGGAGGCAGGTCCATGAGCGCGACGTCGCAGGGACGGGCCTGGCTTCGACACTGGCCACTGGCGCTCGTGTTGGCCAGTGCCGTCCTGGTGCGCTTCTGGGCGCTGGGTAGGAGCGCGCTGCTCCAGGACGAGGCCTACTATTGGCTCTGGTCGCGACGGCTGGCGCCGGCGTACTATGATCACCCCGCAGGGGTTGCGCTGCTCATTCGGGCCAGCACAGCGCTCGCAGGCCAGTCGGAGGCCGGGATACGCTGGCTCAACGCGACGCTGGGCGTGGTCGCCGTGGCCGCCATCTATCGCCTGACGCTCCAAGTGGGCTCGCGATTGGCGGCGAGCATCGCTGCCGCCTGGATTGCGTTCGCGCCGCCGTGTCTTCTGACGTCGCGCTTTGTGTACACCGACGCGCTGCAGCATGCATTGCTGCCCCTGGCTCTCCTTCCCATGGGCGCGCTACTGGCGCAACCGGAGCGAGAGGCATCTTGGCGGCAGCTGCTGCTGGGCGGTGCGCTTTGGGCGCTGGTGCTCAATACCAAGTATAGCGCCTATCTGGCGGCGGCCCTGGCGATCGGAACTATGCTTCTGCTGAGACCGCGCCTGGCCAGAGACGGTCGCTTCTGGGCGGCAGTGGGACTGGCTGCGCTGGGCCTGGCGCCTGTGCTCATGTGGAATGGCGCGCACGACTGGGCCTCTTTTCGATGGCAATACGAGCACTTTACCAAGGGGGCGCTGGTGCAGGACACGGCGGGCGGCCGTGTGAAGAACCTCGTCGACTATCTCGGTCCGCCCCTGCTGCTCTTTGCGGCACTGGGGCTAGGGCGGGTAAGCAACCGATTCGGGCGCCTGCTGTGGGTGCTGGGTGTGGGGCTAAGTCTGCCTGTGGCCCTCAGCCCGGCCAACAGCCCGCGCAACCTGTCGACAGGAGTGGCTCTCTTGGTGGTGCTGGCCGCGGACCGCAGTGCGCGCTGGGTGCAGGGCGGCGAGCGCGGTAGCTGCTGGGTGGCGTTGGGCGTGGGCGCTCTCCTGGCGCTGAACGCCCTGCTGGGCATTGGGAGCCTGGTCGAGTCTCTGGCTCCCACCTGGCTGCCTCATAGCCAGGCTGCAACACATATGCGACAGGATGCTGCCGGCTGGCGCGAAGCGGAAGGCCTGGCATTGGAGCCGCAAGCGACACTTTTCAGCATCGACTACTCTATTGCCGGACAGCTTAGCTACTACACGGGGCGCCTGGCGCGCTCGAGCTGGGGGCAGTTTCGCATCTGGGGTGGGCCTGCCTTGGATGAAATCTGTGTCATCGCTCTGCGCTTCGCCGACCCGCAATTGATCGGAGAGAGGCTGCGGCAGGACTTTGCCCACTGCAGCGGCCCAGAGGAGCGGCGCCTGGGGACTGGGGGAGACGCCAAAATCCTGCGCGTCTGGCGGGCACGCGAGCCCCAGGTGCCAGCGGAGAAGATCGTGGCCGATCTTGACCTGGCTGGCCTGCTCCCAGAGCCGTGAGGCGGGGCGTGGGTCTGCTCAAGGGCGCGGTCGCTGTCTGGCTTGCGAGTCTCGCGACGCTCGCACCTCGGCGAGTGGGGCGCAATGCTGTGGCGCTGCTGACGATGCAAGCAGGGAACCGGCTTCTCGGGCTGTGGCTTGCGGCTGCCTTCTCCCATGCGCTGGGCGTGGAGGCACTGGGTCAGTATCTGCTGGCCATGTCCATCCAGGCCGTGGCGGGCGCCGCGGCCGACCTGGGCCTCAACACACTGACAGTGCGCGATCTGGCCCGCGATGCCCCGGGGGATTGGGCAGATGAGTTCTTGGGGAGCGTGCTGGTTCTGAAAGTCGTGGCGGCGCTGTTGGCGATGCTATGCATCAACCTGGCGGTGGCGCCTCTATTCGGTGCCGGGAGCCAGACGCTCATTCGCCTGGCGAGCCTCATGGTGCTGAGCGAGGCCATCACAGGATCCGCGGCGGCGCTGATGCGGGCGCGGCAGCGGATGGGGATCAGCAGCAGTCTGGCGCTTGGCGCCCGCCTGACCGCCACCATTCTGGCCGTCGTCCTGCTACGTACGGGCAGCGGGGCCGAAAGGGCGCTCGCAGGTGTGGTGATGGCACACGCCCTGGGCACGGTGGCGCACCTGGTCGTATTGGCGCACTGGCGTGTGTGCTTACGCTGGGGAGGGTTCGGGCGTGCGCGGCAGCTCCTGAGGGATTCACTGCCATTCGCGCTGACGGGCGTGGTGGCCATGCTCTATCGGCGAGCGGATCTGATGGTGTTGTCCAGCGAGCGGGGCGACGCGACTGCGGGTGTCTATGGGGCGGCCTATCGACTCTGGGAGACGTTTGGCCTGATCCCCGCGAGCCTGCTGGATGCCTGGTTTCCGGAGCTTTCGCGTCGGGTGGGCGACCCAGGGATGCCGGCTCGGCTAAGCCAGCTTCAGGCGCGCACACGACGCATTCTGTTGGTGCTCGTCCTGGTGCTTGTGGGCATAGGCTTGGCGGCGGCCAATCCGCTGGTGTCTCTGCTGTACGGCGACGACCTGGCCGAGGGCTGGCACGCGGTGGCGCTTCTGAGACTCTTGCTGCTGGTGTTGCCGCTGACTCATCTGTATCTTTTGGATGGGCACCTTCTCTACGCGTTGGGACAACAGCGCCAGGTGACGGGGGCCATGTTGGGCGTGACGGCCGGCAATATAGCGGCGAATCTGCTGCTCATCCCTCACTGGGGCTACTGGGGAGCGGCTAGCGTGGCCCTGCTGAGCGAGATAGCCCTCTTCGCGGCGCTGCGCCTCCTGGTGGCCCGCGCGCTGCGGTCGCAGGCCCTGCCTGAGGCCTTCTAGAGATAGGTGGAGGATGCATTCTGCTACGCCCTCTCAGCGTTTGGACATGATGATGATCATCTCGCGCATGGGCCAGGCGTCTTGGCTGGGCGTCTGGGCGCTGGCGATGCTCTCGCCCTCGCTGCAGAGCGGGCTGTTCGGCCTGGGCGCGATCTCTCTGAACCTCTGGGGCCGAACGTTCAGCGCGGGGCCACTGCACGTAATCCTGATCATGGCCGCGCTCACATGGGCGCTCGACATGCCATTGCTCGCCTGGCGACGCCGGCTTCACTTGGGCCCGGGTTTGACGGCGCTGCCGGTACTGGGCTTTGGCGTGCTCACCGTGGCGCGCATCTGGCCTGTGCACGATCCGCGCGCAGCCTGGGTGGCCGCCGGTTCCACTCTCGTCTTCTGGATGGCCTACCTGCAGGGAGTGCAGGGGTTGCCGCTGGGATCGATGATGGGCGCATTGGCGTGCGTGTGCCTGCTTCAGGGCGGAGTGGCGGTGGCGCAGGCGACGTGGCAGCGCTCCATTGGGCTGCAATGGCTGGGCGAAGCTGTGCTCGACCCACAGGCCCAGGGCGTGAGCGTGGTGCAATCGATGGGGCAGCGCTGGCTTCGCGCTCACGGCCTGATGGCCCATCCCAACATCCTGGGGGGCTACCTGGCGCTGATGATCTGCGTTCTGGCGGGGTTGTATCTCGATCATCTTGGGGATTCCCGCCGACGTGCCTGGCGCATTGGGGTGGGGGGCTCAATAGCCGTTGGACTGGCCGCGCTCCTGCTGAGCTTCTCTCGCTCGGGGTGGCTCGGGATGCTGGTGGGCCTGGCGTATATGGCGGCCTTGGCTCGACGTGGCGCTGGCGCCAGGCTATTGCCAGGCATCGGGCGCTCGCGCTTCTTGGTGGCCACCGCGTTCCTGCTCTGCGCGGCGACCGCGGCGCTTGGATGGGGATTGCTGCGGAGCCGTCTGCTGCTCGAGAGAAACATCCTGGAGCTGTCCTCTGTCTCAGAGCGTCTCATCGATGTAGGGCTGGCCTGGCAACTGATCCGCACGCTGCCGCTCAAGGGAGTCGGACCGGGCTACTATGTGGCCGCCTTGTGGGCCCACATGGGTAATCAGTTGGGGCCGGGATACCCTGGCTTTCGGGTAGTGCACAATATCCCGCTTCTGGCGGCAGCTGAATTGGGGCTAGGGGGGGCGATCTTCTGGCTCTGGATGGTGATGAGCCCTCCATTTCTGACCTTGCGCCGCCTGCGTCCGAAGGGCGCCTCGTGGGCGCAGATCGGCCTGGCTGCCGCTTTGCTTGTCGCGCTCGTGGTGAGTCTGTTCGACAACTATTTTTACATTCCGACCTCGTGGCGCCCAGCGCTTTCGCTCGGGCTTGTGCTGGGGCTATGGGCGCATGAGGATGCGGCCCCAGCTCCCCGGGCGCCATGATCATCGCCACAGACCGTCTGTCCATTCTGGGCGTGCGAAGAGAGAGCAACACGGATGGCGCAAAACTGGCTTGCGACGGCACGCAGATCGTGTATCATAGCCTGAAGCCTCCTATCAGCCAGAGATGGGGCCATGAGACCGAACTGGAGTGGGGACAATCTATCCCTTGGGCCGAGAGACATGACGGCCTGGGAGCGGGCGGAGCAAGGCATCAGGGCCAACCGCTGCGGCAAATTCCTGCTGCGCGTGGTCAACGGGAACGGTCAACCGATCTCGGGCGTGCCTGTCCGCTATGAGCAGCGCCGGCACAGTTTCTATTTCGGCGCGTTCTATCCCTATCATGGCCGCACATACGACGTGTTGCAGGAGGCAGGCATCAATGCCGCCACGCTCTGGTTGGGGTGGAGCCATGTGGAGCCAGAGCCCAATCTCTTCAACTGGGGCTACCTGGAGCGGGTCTGGAATCCGGGCGCGCTCAAGCGACGACGTCTGCAGGTCACCGCTCACGCGCTGAACTGGTTCAAGCCCGAGTGGAACGTGGTGCCTGGCTATCTGTGCGATGCCGACCCCGACGCCTTGCCTGAGCGAGTCTATCGGCACGTCAGCACCCTGGCAAAGCGCTGGGCCCCGCTCATCGATCGCTTTGAGATCGTGAATGAGCCCTTTTGGCGAGAGGCCCATCTCCTCTCGCTCACCAAGGAACAGATGGTGCGTGTGGCCTTGGCCGCGGCTCTCGCGGTGCGTGATGTCCTGCCGCGGGCGCAGATTGAGGTCAACTTTGCCGAAGTGTCGCGCGTCGCGACCTATCTGGTGGGGCCATTTGAGTTCCTGGCCGCGCTCGACACCGCCAATGTGCCCTACGATACGATCGGTCTGCAGGCCCTGGAGAATAGCTACACGGTGACGAGGCCCCCGACGTACTACCGCACCAAAGGCGTCTGGGCCTTGCTGCAGACTGTACGCAAGTACGCAGGGTATGGCAAGCCGCTACACATCTCGGCTCTGGCGGTGCCCTCGGAGCCGCCCGAGGGGCATGTGCCGGCCTATTTTGATCTGCCCTATGGG
>JAFGLK010000539.1 GCA_016928125.1 Anaerolineae bacterium | reverse complement strand
GCTAGACGCGCACATCGCTGTGGAGCCGGGAACCAGCCCGCTCAGGTCATCAGACAACAATCGAATGCCTCGTGCCCTTCCACATCATCCCGCGGTCAGTCAGGAAGGCGCGTGCGCAGGCCCAACTTGGCCTCTGGCGTCCCTACCCCTCGCAGCAGTTCGATATATGCGCCATGCAGACGCCGTGCCTCTGCGCGATGCTTGGCATACAGGTTGCGCTGCTGCGCAGGATCATCGGCCAAGTTGTGCAGTTCGGCCGGATAGTCTGGGCCGCGGTACTGCAGACTCCAGATGCCATCGCTGATCGCAGAACAGACCGGTTGCGCCGGGTCATCCGTGAGCCCAGGCGAGGTCACCACGATCTCACGTTGAGCTAGGGGTTGCCCGTAGAGCAAGGGCTTGAGCGAGATACCGTCCAGCCCCGCAGGCACGGGTAGCCCTGCCAGATCGAGCAGGGTGGGCATGATGTCCACAGGCTGGGTCAGAAACGGTTCGCGTCTCACCTGGCCGCCCGGCACCCTGGCCAGCATGACCATGTGATGGATCTCCTCATAGAACGGCCACGGGCCATCGGGCCCATCGCCGCTCTTGCCTACGCGCCCGTGATCGCCGATATAGTGTCCGTGATCCGACATAAAGAACACGGCCGTGTTGTCATACAGCCCTAGATGCTCAATGGTCTCAAAGAGCCGCCCCATCCAGGTATCCACCAGCGTGACCTCGCCGGCGTAGAGCGCCCGACAGTGACGCAATTCCTCGGGCGTCAGATAGCCCTGATAGTCGTAGCGCGGGTGATCGACGACCTGGCCGCGATAGCCTGGATCGTAGAGATCGCGATAGTGCTGGGGCGGGTCCCACGGCTCGTGGGGATCAAAGGCATCGATGTGCAGATAGAACTTCTCATGGGTATGGTTGCGCTCCAGCCAGCGACACGCATCTTGCACGGTTTTGGCCACAAAGGTGTCCGCCTCCGACTGCCAGTGGGCCGTACGCCACTTGAGATGGCAGCGCGCATGGCGCTCGGGCAGACGTTGCTTGGCCGGGTCGCAGGTCTCGTGCACACGGATGTCGTCGGTGATGGCGCGGTCACCCTCCTGACCCCGGTTCCAGTGCCAGGCGGAAAAGCCGCGATCAAAGCGGTGGCCATCGCGCACCAGATGCGGCGTGTCGCAGATGAGCATCGAAACGTACCCGGCCTGGCCCAGTTCCTCCGCCAGAATCGTCTCGTCCTCGGGGAGGGGCGTCCAGCCGCGAAACGGGAAGGTCAACCTGCCTGTGAACATATCGGTGCGCATGGGAATCGTCGGGAAAGAGCCGGTGTAGGCGCGATCAAAGACGGTGGCCGCCTGGGCAAAACGGTCAAGATGGGGTGTGCGCGGCCGTGGGATGTCCCAGTTGTAGGGTGCGCGCCCGTGGAACGCCACGCAATCGTAGCGCAGGGTATCGGATACGATTGTGATGAGGTTCATCCCCGGCTCCCCGATTCACTCAAGGCGACGCGGAAAAACCGCGCCCAGTTGCCGTGCATGATCGCCTCGAGATCGCTCTGGGCATAGCCTCGCCTGGAGAGCATGTGGGGGATCTTTTGCAGATCGGCGATCGTATCCAGATCGCGGGGCGTCTGCTCGGTGCCATAGCCGCCATCCAGGTCGCTTCCCACACCCACATGGCGCGTGTTGCCCGCCAATCGGCAGATGTGGTCTATCTGGTCGGCCACCGCCTCCATACCCACCACCTCGGGCGTGGTCTCGCCGCTGACCCAGCCCGGATAGAGCATCCAGGCATCCAAGGCAATCCCGATAACCCCATTGCGCTGGAAGATCGCTTGCAGTTGCTCGTCGGAGAACTGGCGATCGCCCGGGACCAGCGCGCGGCAGTTGTTGTGGCTGGCGAGCACCGGTCCCTGGAAGAGTTCTAGCGCCTCCCAAAAGGCCGGCTCGGAGAGGTGGCTGAGATCGAGGATCATGCCCAGCTCATCCATGCCTTTGAGCAGGGCTCGGCCCCAGTCGGTCAATCCGCCGACCGTGCCCGTGCCATGAGCATAGGCGCTCACGCCATAGTGCGCCGGGCCGACGACGCGCAGACCATCCTGCCACCAGTTCGCCACTTGCTCAGGCCACACGATGGGATCGGCGCCCTCCATACCCAGGATAAAGCCCAAGGGCTCGTCTTCCGCTGCCCCTCCCTGCCAGCCCGCCAGCGAGGTCTCGAGCCCTTCCAGATCGGTGATTAGCTTGATCTTGCCCTCGACCTGCAGCACGCGATAGTACGCGAGTTGGCCCTGAGCCTTGGCGTAAGAGATCTCTTGAGAGGCTGACCCGCTGGCGGGGCTGTTGGCGCGCGCGGTCCGGTCGATGACGGTGGCCACACAGACACCCACCTCGGCCTTGCGCAGTTCGGGCAACGATACCGTACCACGCGCGCGCCCCTTCTGGGCCATGCCTGCCTCGTGGCGACGAATCTCGTACACATCCAGATCGAGGTTACGGTCCCAGTTGAGCGCGTTCATAGATAGGTCAAGATGCGCATCGATGATCAGCATAAGGTGCTCCTTTTCGCGGCCGATGAGTCTTTCCGAGCACTCTGAGCGCGGACGAAGCTGGGTGCGCCCAGCCGTACGGCTCGACATGCGCCCACGTTACCCGATTTCGCGAACTGGAGCAAGGCCAGACACACAGAGCCATCCTCGAGGGAAGATGGTCAACCGCCTCCCGCACCCAAGTCACAGGGCATGGCGCAGTGCGCCATGCCCTGATCTTCTGAGCAGCCTCTACAAGCGGCGATTAGGAAAGCTTGTTGACCGGGAACTTGATTGGCTTGCCCTGTAGGTAGGCGATGATGTCCTCGGTCACCAAAGACATCTGGATCATCGCCTCGACCGTGGCGGTGGCCATATGGGGCGTCAACACCACATTCTCCAGCTCGAAAAGCGGATTGTCCTCGGGGGTCGGCTCTTGCTCGAATACGTCGATGCCTGCGCCAGCGATCTTGCCCTGGGCCAAGGCCTCGTAGAGGGCCGCCTCGTCCACTACTGGTCCCCGCGAGCAGTTGAAAAAGTAGGCGTCCGAGCGCATCAGATCGAACTCGCGCCCGCCAAACATCCCTTGCGTCGAGGGCATCAACGGAACGTGCACGGTCACATAGTCAGCGGTCTGGAGCAGCTCATCGAGCTCGACGCGACGCGCGCCCAGATCACGTTCCTGCTCGGGGGCTGAGACCACATCAGAGTAGATGATGCGCATGTTGAAGGCACGATGACACACCTCGGCCACGCGACGCCCGATGCGTCCAAAGCCGACGATACCCACCGTCTTGCCAAGCAACTCATTGCCGATGGCCGTGTAGCGGATCTGCCACCCTCCCTCGCGGATGCGCCGATCAGCATAGGCCATGCGTTTGGAGGCCGCCAGCATCAGGCCCAACGTGTGCTCCGCCACGCCTTCGACCGTGGCCAGGGGCGTGTTGACCACCTGCACCCCATGCTCGGTGCAGGCCTCGATATCCACATTGTCGACGCCCACCCCATGGCGCCCGACAATCTTGAGGCGGGGCGCGTTCTCCAGGATGCGCCGCGACATGCGCCCTTGGGCACGGATCACTACGCCGTCGATCTCTCGGATCTCGCGGATGATCGTGTCCTCATCGGTGGCGCTGGCCAAGTGAACCTCAGCCGCCGAGAGCAGCACGTCCAGTCCCTCCTGGCGTATCGGCTCGTACAACAGAACTTGAAACATATCCCTCAGTTCCCTACTTGAGATAGCCCATATCGCGCAGGATGCCGGCCAATCTCTCCTTCTTGGCGCCGGCGATGGGCGTGATCGGGCGCAGTGCGGCACCGGCGGGATAGCTCATGAGATTGAGAGCATCCTTCATCACGCCGGGAAAGGTGACCAGGCCGAAAGCGTGACGCAGCGGCGCGAGCTTGCGCTGTCGCTCCAGAGCCAGGGCGTCATCACCGGCCGCCCACGCTTCATAGATGCCGACCACCAGGTCGGGCACCACATTGGCCGTAGCCGCCACCGCGCCCACGCAACCACAGCGCAAGGCGGCGTAGATGATCGTATCGCGCCCCATAAAGACGCCAAAATCGGGGGGTGTGTTGTCGATGTAGGCCATGGCATTGGTGAGGTCGCCGCTCGAGTCCTTGACGCCCTTGAAATTCGAACAGCGGGTCGCGATGGCGCCGATGGCCGCCGGAGACAGGGCCACGCCAGTGCGCCCCGGGTTGTTGTAAGCATAGACTGGCATGCTCACCGATTCGCAGATGGCCACATAGTGATCAACCAGCTCCTGCTCCGAGGGCCCGATGAAATAGGGCGTGATCACCGACACCGCGTCGACGCCCATCGACTCGGCCCACTTGGTCTGCCTGACGCTCTCTCGGGTCGTGATGGTCCCGGTGCCCACCATCGTCCAGGCGCGCCCTGCGTTCTCCTCCAGCACGATGTCCGTGATGCGCTTTTTCTCGTCGAAACTCAGCGCATAGGATTCGCCCGTGCTGCCCGCGGGGAATAGACCGTGAACGCCATTGTCAAGCATATACTTGACCATCACCCGCATGGCGTCTTCATTGACCGTCTCATCCTCATGAAAAGGCGTGATCAGGGGCACGCCAATCCCTTTGATCTCCCTTGCCATTGCCCAACACCTCCTCTGATTCGTCAAACGTCTGTCGAGTTGCCAAACAGTGCCATTCTAGCACAAAGATGAATCCACGCACAAAGCCAGCCACGTCGAACGGACCGATTGCGGGCCACTGCGCGTATTCGTGCCGCCAACGTACCTGTACTATAATCCGGCCCACTGTCCATCGATCACATCACAGGAGGCAGCACACATGCACGTCGGCTCACAGATGGGCTTCTCACACGAGAACATGATTTTCCTGCGGCAGATGGGCGTCGAGTACGTGGACTCGTCACCGCGAGAGGGCTTGGGAGAGAAGGAAAACGGCTATTGGGACGCCGACCGTCTGATCGCGTTCCGCAAGCGCATCGAATCCTATGGCCTCAAGCTGGCCGCCATGCACCTCCCGCTCACATCGGGGGGCATCGAGCGACAGATCTGGCCCAATATCATGCTCGGAACCCCGGAGCGAGATAGCGATATCGAAAAGGTCTGCAAGTCGATCGAGGCCGCGGCCAAAGCGGGCATCCCGTTGCTCAACTACAATCTGGCCATTTTGCCCGTGGTGCGCACCCCCTATCGCACCCCAGGCCGGGGTGGCGTGACCTATAGCCATTTCGACTATGAGGAGCTCAAGGACGACCCGCCCCTGCCGTACGCCCCCGTGACAGCGGAACAGGCTTGGGAGCGCATCGCGTATTTCGTGGAGCGGGTGATCCCCTTTGCGGAAAAGTGCAGCGTGAAGATGGGCTGCCATCAACACGACCCGGGCATGCCGGCCGGCAAGGGCTACCGCGGCATAGAGCGGGTGTTGGGCAGCATCGAGGGGGTGAAGCGCTTCGTCAGCCTGAGCGATAGCCCCTATCATGGGCTCAATTTCTGTCAAGGCACGATCTCAGAGATGTGCACCGCCCCAGAGCAGGTCTATGACGCGATCCGCTACTTTGCGTCGCGCAAGCGCATCTTCTGGGTGCATTTCCGCAATATCCGCGGCGGCTGGCTCAAGTTCGAGGAGACCTTCCCCGACGAGGGAGACATCGACATGGTCCAGGCACTGCGCGCGTACAAAGAGGCTGGCTACGAGGGCGTGCTGGTGCCCGACCATGTGCCGCACTCGGAGATCGATCCGCCGCCGGGACACAAGGCTCGCGCCTTTTGCCTGGGCTACATCAAGGCCCTGCTGCAGGCGCTCGACGCCGAGGGCTAG
>JAFGLK010000538.1 GCA_016928125.1 Anaerolineae bacterium | reverse complement strand
GCCGGATGAGTTCGCCGCCTCCGCCCTTGGTGCGGTCGAGGGTGGCTACCGCGCCATCAAGACCGACCCCTTCCCCAAGGACGTGGAGCACGATGGGATTGGCCTCGTGCTCGGACCGCGGCAGCTTGCAACAGCGGTTGAGCGGATTCGCGCCGCGCGTGAGGCGGTGGGCGATGATGTGGCGATCCTGATCGAGTGCCACGGCGCCCTGACAGCGCGGACGGCTATTCGAGCGGCGGAGCTGCTCGCACCCTACAACCCGTACTTCCTGGAGGAGCCCGTGCCGCCGGAGAATGTGGATGAGATGGCCAAGGTGGCCGCAGCCATCAAGGTGCCCATCGCCACCGGGGAGCGGCTCTATGGCCGAGCCGATTTCAGGCGCTTGCTCGAGTTGCAGGTCGCCGATTTCATCCAACCCGATCTCTGTCATTGTGGCGGCTTTGCCGAAGGACGCAGGATCGCCGATATGGCCGAGCCGTATCACGTCAAGGTCTTGCCGCACAACCCAAACGGGGTGCTCTCGACGCTGGTCGGGCTCCACTTTGGGGCCTGCACGCCCAATTTCCACATGCTCGAGACCATCGGAACGGGCCCCATGGGAAGCCACGGCGATCGGGAGCCGATCTTTGAGGACCTGCCCAAGCCTGAGGACGGCTACATGACTGTCCCAGAGCGACCGGGCTGGGGGGTCGAGTTGACTCCTGAGATGGCGGCCAGGTATCCCCACGAGACGTAGAGGACGAGGCGCGCGCCCGCGAGATCGCAATAGGTGCGGTCCGCGGGCGCGCACCGATCATTGCTGGCCCCGGCGAGCCCGGCACCCGCGGGGTCGCGCATGGCCAGCGCCGCGGCCCGCCGCGCTCAGCCCATCCACAGCCAGCGGGCCAGCAGCGCGCCAGCCAGGGCCAGCAGCAGCCAGCCCAGGTTCAGGCCCCCGTTCGTCTGGGGCGGGGTCTGGACCACGATCACCGGCGGCGGCGTGGCCTGGGGGCCGCTGAGCATCGACAGGAGCCACAGCAGGGCGGCGAGCGCCAACGCCAACTGCGGCAGCGTGAGGGTGACTGTCATCTCGGCCTCCTTTCCCATCCCTTTCTCGGACGTTGGTCTGCCTGTATCATAACGCACGGGCATCGTCTGCGCTTGACGAAATGCGTACACCTGTTAGATGATTTTCTGACAGCGGAGGTTCCGGCGGCTCAGAAGCCGGAGTGGCTTGACAGCCTTGTCCTCAGTGGGCTAGGCTGCGGCCCATGCGAAGCATTTGCTGACAGGGGGGCGCCCATGAAGATCCGCACCATCCGCGCCGTCCAGGTGAACCTGCCGCCCAGGCGGCCGCGTACGCCGGCGCGCCGGCCGAGCTGGCGCGAGTCGGCGCCCATCGGGCTGCCGATGAACAAATACCCCGAGTTCCCGCCCACGGTGCCCCGGGATACGCCGGGCATTGGCGGGCAGCCGGTGTGGTGCCAGGTGGTGGCCGAAAACGGCGCCTGGGGGCTGGGGCGCACCAGCTACGGCGAGCCGGTGGCGGCGCTGATCGACGGGTTCTACGCGCCCCTGCTGGAGGGCCGCGACGCGTTCGCCACCGAGCTCCTCAACGACATGATGTGGCGGGCCAGCAAGCGCCACGGCTCGCTGGGGCTGTCGGCCTGCGCCCAGAGCGCCGTCGACCTGGCCCTGTGGGACCTGAAGGGCAAGCTGTTGGGGCAGCCGGTCTATCGCCTGCTGGGCGGACCCTCGCATGAGGCGATCCGCTGCTATTGCACGGGCGATGACCTGGACTGGTCGCTGGAGCTGGGCTTCGAGGCCTTCAAGGTGACCAACCCGGCCCACTATGAGATGGGCCTGGCGGGGATCGATCGGGTGGAGGCCAAGATCGCGGCGGCGCGCGAGGCGGTGGGCGCCCACGCCGAGCTGATGTTCAACCCGGTGATGGCCTACGACGTAGAGTTCACCATCCGACTGGCCGAGCGCCTGCGGCCCTATGAGCTGCGCTGGCTGGAGGAGCCCCTCTTCCCCGAGGACCTGGAAGCCCACCAGCAGATTCGGCGGGCGATCACCTGGATTCCCATCGCCACGGGGGAGGATCACCACACCCGGGTGCCGTTCCGCCAGTTGGTGGAGCACCGCTGCGTGGATGTGGTGCAGCCTGACCTACACTGGTGCGGCGGTCTAACCGAGGCGATCAAGATCTACCACCTGGCCGAGGCGGCGGGGATCAAGACCAGCCCCCACGGCGGGTGCAACTCGGCCTACGGCCAGCACTTTTGCTACGCCTTTCCCGAGGTCAACTATGGCGAGTTCCACCTGAGCACGCCGGTGGGCGTGCCGCTGGAGGAGGTGGCCGCCATCCCGGGGCTGGCCGTGCCCGTGGGCGGGAAGCTGGTCCCTTCGGACGCGCCCGGGTTTGGGATGGAGATCCCGGAGGAATGGATCGCGCCCTGGGTGCATGGCGTGGGGGAGGGCGGCGAGCGGGTGGCGGTGTTGTGAACGGCTGCGCCGGAGCGCCGGGCGATGCGTTCGGCCTTGGTCGTTCAAGCTTGACATTCTGCGCTATGGCAGCTAGAATGAGAGATGACTGTCAGATAGTAAGACGCCAGCCATAGGGAGGATTGTCCGATGATCATCGCCACCATAGGACGCCGGGGCCAGATGACCGTGCCGCGAGAGATCCGTCGCTCGCTGGACCTGCAGGAGGGCGACAAGGTCGTCTTTGTGCGGCGCGGCGACGAGATCGTGCTGCAGCCGCTCACGCACACGCTGCTCGACCTGCGCGGCAGCGTGCCCGTCAGCGAGCCACAGGATTTCGCCGCCATCCGCGAGCAGGTCATCCAGGAGCGCGCGCACCAGGCGGCCGAACAGGGAGCCTGAACGCGTGTTCGCCGATACCAACCTGTTCCTGCGCTACCTGACCAACGACGTGCCCGCCCAGGCAGACGCGGTCGAGGGTCTGCTCCGGCGCGCCGCCGCTGGAGAGGTCGTCCTGGCCATCAACAGCCTGGTGATCGCCGAGATCGTGTGGACCCTGGAATCGTACTATGGCCTGGAGCGAGAGCGGGTCAAGGAGAGCGTCCTCGCCATCCTGAACACGCCCGGGGTGGAGGCGGCCGAGGCGGACCTGCTGTTGCAGGCTATCTTTTGGTATGCGAACCAGAACATCGACTTTGTGGACGCCTACAACGCCGCCTGGCTGTTGGACCAGGGGCTGACTGGCGTTTACACGTTCGACCGGAAGCACTTTTCGCGAATCGAGGCGACCCAGGCGTGGGCGCCGGGAGAATAGGGCCGCCGGCCGCGCGGGGCGGGGCGGGATGGGCATGGATGGCGGTGTTCCGGGCGAGCGAGACTGGGAGGATGGAGAGGCGATGCGATGACGACGGACAAGGCGCGGATC
>JAFGLK010000083.1 GCA_016928125.1 Anaerolineae bacterium | reverse complement strand
CGTGTCCGCTTTTGGCGCCCTGAGCACCGCCGCAGCCTGGTCCCTCTCGGTGCTGATTCCCAGCCTGGTGGCCCACGTCGCGGCCCCACACGAACGGGGACGAGCCCTGGGCTGGGTCCATCTCTGGTGGAACCTCGGCATGGTGCTGGGCGCCCTCGCGGGGGGAGCTTTGATCGCCTGGCGCCCTGGCGCCCCTTTCTGGCTGGCCGGCATCGCCAACCTGGCCACCCTGGGTCTGGCAGTGCGCTTCTTTCGCATCCAACGCGCGTCTGTCAGCGAGGATTAGGCGCGCGTCGGGCCGTTGCACAACCCGCCAGAGGCAGCTAAACTCGACCAGCGTCACCGCGCCCTTTTGGGGTAGCGGCGCCTCACCATACGTATCGGAGAGAGAAACCATGTCCTCACGTCGCAAGGTTCTGGTCACTGGCGCCAGCGGCCACATCGGCCGCGTCTTTGCCCAGCATTATGGCGACCGCTATGCGTTGCGCCTGGCCTATCACACGCGCCCCATCGTCGCACCGGAGCATGAGGTGGTCCAGATGAACCTGGCCGACCTCGATTCTGTACTCGCCGCCCTCGACGGCGTGGATGCCATCGTGCACATGGGCGCCGATTCCTCAGGGCATGCCCCTTGGGACTCGGTGCTACGCAACAACATCGTGGGCACCTACAACACCTACGAAGCTGCGCGCATCGCGGGCGTGTCGCGGGTGGTCTACGCCAGCTCGAACCACGCTGCGGGGTACGACATCCGGGACCACAGCCCCATAGGCCCAGACGCCCCCATCCGCCCCGACAGTCTCTACGGGGTGAGCAAGTGCTTTGGCGAGAGCCTGGGCCGCTACTACCATGACGCGCACGGCTTGGCGGTGATCTGCTTGCGTATCGGGGCCTGCCACCAGTTGGACGATCCCGCCGCCGAGCGCGAGCGCCTGCGGCGTGCCGTGGCCCAGCGCCGCGCCTCCTTCCCGTACACCACTGAGCAGACCCTCGGCATCTGGATCAGCAACCGCGACATGGCTCAGTTGATCCACAAGAGCCTGGAGACCGTATGCACCTTCGGCATCTTTTACGGGGCCTCGGAGAACGAGCCACCGGTGTTCGACCTGAGCGAGACGAAAAAAGTCCTGGGCTACGAGCCCCAGGACAGGGTAAACGATTTTCTCTAGGTTGGCCTCTCAGCCTGCAACGCGTCCTATTCGGCCAACACTGGCTGGGGAGACGGCTCCGGGTGGGGCGCTGCAGTGCGCAGTGTGGCGACGAACACGATCGAGACCGCGATGATCGCGGCGCTCAACAGATAGACGCCGCTGTATCCAATGGTGGGCACCAGCGCGCCAAAGATCAGCGGCATGGCCACCGAGCTGATGTGGTTCACACTCACGCCCGCTGAGAGCGTCGGCGTCAGCTCCTCGGCTGGCGCCACGCTGTGGAGATGCACATTCAGGCCCAGGTTGAGAATGAGCGCCAGCCGGATCATCACATAGAGCCCCGCCAGCACCATCGCGCTCGGGATGGTGGCATAGCCGATGCAGGCCAGGGTGAGAAGAGCATAGCCCACCGTCAGGGCGCGACGCGGGCCGAAGCGGTCCACCAGAGCGCCCAGCGAGGGCGCCAGCAGCATCGAGAGGATCGAGCTGGCAAAGAGGAACGGGCTAAGCTGCCACACCTTCCAGCCGAACTGCTCCACCAGCACCAGGGTGCAAAAACTGCCCAGGATCTCTTTGCGCGCCCCCTCGAAGAAGGTCAGTACATAGTAGCGCCAGTAGCGCTGCCTGAACACCAGCCGCGGCTGCGGACGCTGTGTCGCACCAAGATGGCTGGAGAGCCGCAAGAAGGCCAGGGTGGAGAGCGTGATGATCGCGCCGCCGATCACGTACGACCAGCGCAGAGAGAGCTCCTTGAAGAGGTTCGAGGTCAGAGCGAGCACGCCCATGCCGACGATCCCTGCCAGCGAGCCCACAGAGGCCAGCATGCCCAGCACCCGGCCGCGGGTCTGCGGCGTGGCCAGGCAGAGGCCCAGCGCCGGGCCGATCGGCTGGTAGCCGTGCAATCCAAAGCTGGCCACGATCGCCACCGCCAGCAGGCCGGCGTACGAGTGCACCAATGCATAGGACATGTAGCCCAGGCCGAGCACGGCGGCGGACCCGGCCGCGCGCCACGACAGGGGCAGGCGCATGGTCAGCGCGGCGATAAAGACCAGTGCCACGCCCGGCAGTTCGCGAATCCCCTCCAGCCACAACACCTGGCCCCCATCCAGGCCGATAGTATCCACGAAAAAGTTCATGCGCGCGCCGCCCAGCAGGCCCTCGCCGAAGCGCATCAGGAACACGGCCAGAGCCATCACGATCAGGTCTCGCGTCCACAGGATCAGCATGTCCTTGCCAAACAGGCGTTTGAGGTTGTTCACGGTGTGCTACCTAACCTTGCTTTCATGAAGCTCCAGAACAGGTGCGCTTTCGCTGGCGGGCTCGCCTGCCGCTGCAGCCGGTCACACGCGACCTCGCGAGCACAAATGCCAATTCTGCCACGCTTCGCGCAAAAGGCCAAATGCGCCACCGCTGATCATGCGAATTGCGGCAGATGGACGGCGTGGGCCTGCAGCAACTCGTCCAGCAACGCGCCGGCCTCCTGGGGGGTCAGTCTCGCCGCGATCTGTGGGTCGGCCAGGAAGGCCTGCAGCGCGGTCTTGCGATCTCCGCTCAGGGCCGCCTCCACCGTCAGCTCTTGGGCCGTGATCCAGGCCCGTAGGACCGCCGCCACCGGCTCGGGTAACGCGCCCACCTGCAGCGGCGTGACGCCGTAGGCGTTCACCAGGGACGAGACCTCGACCAGCGCATCCGCGGGCAGGTTCGGGATGGCCCCGGCATTGGGCACATTCACCACGTGGATGGCATTGCGGTTCTCAATCAGCGCCTCGATGATCTCGACCACCTCGATGGCCTCGCCACTGGGAAGCACATCCAGTGAAAGCTCCTGTTCGCCCTGCGCCACCCTCTCGGCAAGCGTCTCCCACTTGGCTACGCGCTCTCGTTCGCGCGCCATATCGTGCACGTGTAGCCCGCTCTGGAAGGCCAAGCCCTGCGCTCGCCCCGCATATGGCTCGGCGAGCCGACACAGTGCGGGCAGGAACTCGGTCCAATGGCTCCAGCAATAGGGCAAGATGCCATAGGTCTCGAGAATCCACTGCACCAAGGGCTGCCTGGCGCGCTGCCGCGTCAGCGGCAGGGCGTCGCGCCCGTCCCGCAGACGCAGGCTCAGCATACCGGCGCAATGGTTCAGGCCCCCAGCCGGGGCTGGCAGCGCGAACTCATCCGCCGGGATGTCGGTCAGCTCAGACAGATAGCGGGCATTGCGCGGGATCGAGCCGCAGGTGCACAGGCCCAGCGTGCGCACGGGGGCCACGCGGCGCATGGCGATGCAGTTCGCGCTGAGCGGGTTGCTATAGTTGCACACCCAGGCCTGCGGCGAGAGCTCGGCCAGATCGCGCGCCACCTGGGCCAGCACGGGAATGTGCCGAAAGGCGCGCATGATGCCCCCAGGCCCGATCGAGTCCGCCACCGGCATGAACACCCCATGCCGGGCCGGTATCTCGATATCCTGCTCCCAGGCATCAAAGCCGCCCACCGAGATGGAGGTGATCACAAAGTCGGCGCCCGCCAAGGCCTCGCGCTGCACGGTCGTGCTGCCGATGTGCAGCTCGGCGCCTGTGAGCCCCACCAACTGCCGGCTCAGGGTATCCATCACCGCCAGCCGCTGGGCGTCCACGTCCATCAAGGTGATGGTGCTGCCCCGCAGCGTCTCCGAGCGGGCGAAAAGACGCATGAGCTGCGGCGTGAAGGTGCTGCTGCCTCCCCCGATGATCGCGATCTTGTGCGCCATGGACCCTCCTCCGTTCCTTCGTGTGCCCGTCTTGACCGGGATAGTATAACCAAGCTGGCACACGTCGCCAACGCCCCCCGCTTTCTAGTTGACGCCTCACCCGCTGTACGGTATCTTGCCCTCAGCGAAACGTACGCTGCCCGAACCAAGCCTTACCATGGAGGTCGCCCGATGAACCACACCGCGATCGCATCTCTCGGCGTCGGTCGGTTGGGCCGCGTGGTGGTCGCGCGTCTGGCCCCCGGCAGCGATCTGCTGGCCTCGCTGGTCGAGATCGCTCGCCGGGAGAGGATTCGCGCCGGCGTGATCCTCTCCGGCGCGGCCAGCCTCAGCCAGGTAGCGATCCGCAACATGGGGCGGCTCCCGCCCGAGTTGCCGGTCACTGACGCCGATCGCCTCTTTCTGCGCAAGGACGGCCCCTATGAGCTGCTGGCCCTCTCGGGCAACATCGCCCAGGTGGAGGGCGAGCCCTACGTACACGCCCACATCACCGTCTCGGCTGGAGAGGAGCAGGGCCTGGCCTATGGTGGCCATTTGCTTCCCGGCTGCAGGGTCTACTCCTTGGCCGAACTGGTCATCGCCGAGATGGAGGGCCTGGCCCTGATGCGGCCTTACGACGAAAGCACTCGCGGCCCTCAACTCACCGTGGCGCCGCAAGCCGCGCCCGGGGAGCAGACTGGCCAGTGAGCGGCAGGGACGGGCAGCGCCACACAGGCTGGGTGAAGAGGAGGAAGGCATGGATCTGAAACGGGCCTTCGACTTTACAGAGCGTGTAGTCATAGTCACCGGGGGCAGCGGCGTGCTCTGCTCGGCTTTGGCCGAGGCCCTCGGCGCGCAGGGCGCCCGCGTAGTCGTGGTGGGCCACAGCCACATCGAGCGCGCTGAGGCGGTGGCCAGGCGCATCGGCGCCCGCGGTGGCGAGGCCACGGCGGCTCAAGCGGACGTGCTCGACGCCGCCTCGCTGACCGAGCTCGCCGAGTTGGTCATGGCCAGCTATGGCCGGCTCGACATCCTGGTCAACGGCGCGGGAGGCGCGCGCCCCGACGCCACCACCAGCCCGCAACTATCCTTCTTCGACCTGCCCGAGGAGGCGGTGCGCTGGGTCTTTGATCTCAACTTTATGGGGACCTTTCTTCCCTGCCAGATCCTGGGGCGGATCATGGCGGCCCAGGGCCGCGGCGTGATCCTGAACATCGGCTCGATGGCCGCCCTGCGCCCCCTCACCCGCAGCGTGGCGTACTCCGCGGCCAAGTCGGCGGTGGTCAACTTTACCCAGTGGTTGGCGGTGCACATGTCGCAGGAGTACTCGACCGCCATTCGCGTCAACGCCCTCATTCCGGGCTTTTTCCTGACCGAGCAGAACCGCTTTCTGCTCTATGACGCCGATACGGGCGCGCTGACGGAGCGCGGCGGGCGCATCATGGACCACACGCCCATGGGCCGCCTGGGCCAGCCCGAGGATCTGATCGGCCCAGCGCTCTTTTTGCTCTCCGACGCGGCTTGCTTCGTGCACGGCACAGCGTTGGTAATCGATGGCGGCATCTCGGCCTACGGGGGCATCTGAGCGCGCCACCCGAGTGCGGAAGACTCGTGCGCGCCTCGGCCCGGGGCGCGCACGCTATCGCGAGGTAAGAAACGCCCGAGACAGGACGTCGGAAGCGATAGGGGCGCAGAGCAGCAGACATCACAGGGCCAGGCCTGTACGGGACCTGGCATCATGCGAGCCCCACATCATGGAACTATTGCATCCGGGAGGGAGACGATCATGCCAGTACGCACAGCAAGAGCGGTTTGGACAGGCAATCTGGTCAGAGGCAAGGGTACGGTCAGCGTCGAGAGCGGCCTCTTTGACGCCGCACCCTACAACTTTCGTTCGCGTTTCGAGCAGGGCGCGGAGACCAACCCCGAGGAGCTGATCGGCGCGGCCCACGCGGGCTGTTTCTCGATGGCGCTCTCCGACATGCTCGCCAGCGACGGGCATACCCCGAATAGCGTCGAGACGGTCGCCAAGGTGCACCTCACCAAGGTCGGCGACGGCTTTCGAATCACGCTGATCGAGCTCGAGACCGTGGGCGATGTCCCAGGCATCGATGCAGCCACCTTCCAGAGCTACGCCGAGCGGGCCAAGACCGGCTGCCCCGTGTCGAACGCCCTGGCCAGCGTCAAGATCGAGCTCAAAGCCACCTTCAAGGGCTAGCGCCCGACGAGAAACGCAAAGCGGATCCAAGGGGCTTGGCGCTGCCAGGCCCCTGTTTCCTGTGGAGTTGTGGCGCCTCGCGCCTCCATCGCCGAGAACGCGGCCCTCAAAGCAACTCAGCCAGCCGCTCCCGATAGTACCTGAACGTCTCCCAGGTCGCCCCTGGATGCACATAGTGATCGATGCCGGGTACATAGCCACCGCTGCGGATCACAGGCGCGATGCGCGCCAGCTCCGCGTCCACGGCCTTCGGACCGCGCTCGAGCGCCGTCTTGTCGATGCCTCCTAGCATCTGCAGGCGCGGATAGGCCTGGCGCACCGCGGCGACATCCATCCCCGCGCGCACCTCGAACGGATACAGTCCCGTCACGCCAGCCTCGAGAAAGAGCGGGATCAGGCCCCACACATTGCCATCTGTATCCAGGGTGATGATATCCAGGCCGTGAGCGTTGAAAAAGCCGGTGATGCGCTGATAGGCGGGCATCAGGAACTCGCGAAAGATGCGCGGCGAGACCATCGAGCCGCCCTTGAAGCTCATGTCCTCCCAGATGTAGGCGAAATCCACATCGGTCTGCGCCAGCACCTCCTCAAAGATCGCCAGCCACATCTCGGTCAGGTGGCCCAGCACGTCGTGGATCAGCTGGGGATCATCGAAGAAGGTCAGCATCATGCGCTCAAAGCCGAACAGGGTCCGCAACGACGAGAACACCCCCAGGAATGGCCCGCCGATCACCAGCGGCCAGTCGCGGGCGCGGTAATCGGCCACGTGCGCCTCCCAGTCGGGCGGGAGGCGCCCCTCGATGGAGATCGGCAATCGCTCCGCCTTGAGTTGCTCCCAACTGGCCCGGTCGGTCACGGGCCAGGCGAGCACATGCGGCAGGCTGGCCGAATCTTTGCGCACCTGCACCACCGTACCATCCGGCTCGCGCCGGGTCACATTGGTCTCATCCTCCTCCAGCACCTCGACTGGGAACTCGGGGCAAACGCCCCAGTTGCCGGCGATCTTCTCGATGCCCCTGTCCAGGCCAAAATGGGCGTGCACCGACCAGTCGTTGGGCTCATCGCGGCGCCAGGGAAAGCCCTCGCCTTTGACCCCTGCCCCGGGCACCAGCCCCTCGGGGGCTTGGGGGTGGCGCGGCAGCCCCTCGTCGTAGAAGCGGTCCAGCGTGCCCGACCAGTATCCCATCTCCCAATTCGGCGCCCGATCCACCGGCTCAAAGCGCATGGTGGCCAGAAAACGCTCCCGCGAGTTCATATCCCCTCCTCTTCCCGCTGCACCGACCCATCAGTCGGCCCATCGAGCTCGGGACAATACACCGACTTGTTCACGACAACCGTGCCCAAAGCGAGTATACTCCTGAGGCGAGTATACCCGCACCCGGCCGATCGTGGAAGCCCAGTCTCTATCGTCATGCGAAAGGAGTGGAGCAATGGCCCAACCGACCAGCAAGTCCAACCTGGTGTTCATCCTCACCGACGACCAGGGCGTCTGGGCCGCAGGCTGCTACGGCAACCCCGAGATCCGCACCCCCAATCTGGATCGGCTGGCGGCGACCGGCACGCGCTTTGAGCGCTTTTTCGTGGCCACGCCGGTCTGCTCGCCGAGCCGCGCCACGCTCCTCACCGGACGCATCCCGTCGCAGCACAATGTGCACGACTGGATTCGCGAGGGGAATGTTGGCCCGGACGCCGCCGAGTACATTCGCGATGAGGTCTGCACCACCGACGTGCTCGCGGCCCATGGCTGGCGCTGCGGCATCAGCGGCAAATGGCATCTCGGCGCCAGCCAGATTCCCCAGCACGGTTTCTCACACTGGTATGTGCACCAACGCGGCGGCGGCCCCTACTATGACGCGCCCATGGTCCGCAACGGCCAGCTGGTCACCGAGCCCGGCTATGTCACCGACGCCATCACCGATGACGCCCTGGCCTTCCTCGATGCCCACGCCGGCGGCGAGGCGCCTTTCTACCTGAGCGTGCACTATACCGCGCCCCACAGCCCCTGGGAGCATCACCCGCCCGAGATCGTGGCCTCGTACGACGATTGTCCCTTCGCTTCATGCCCTCAGGAACCGATGCACCCCTGGGCCACGGCCCTCACCCGACGCTGTCTGGGCGACCGCGAGATGCTCAAGGGCTACTTTGCAGCGGTCACCGCGATGGATCTGAACGTGGGCCGCATCCTCGACCGCCTGGAGGCTCTCGGCCTGCGCGAGCACACCCTGGTGATCTTTCTCAGCGACAATGGCTTTTCCTGCGGCCATCATGGCTTCTGGGGCAAGGGCAATGGCACCGAACCGCGCAACATGTACGAGAACTCGATCCGCGTGCCCTTCATCGCCAGCCAACCGGGGCGCATTCCCCAGGGCCTGGTTCAGCGGGCCATGGTCTCGGCCTACGACGTCATGCCCACCCTGCTGGCCTATCTCGACCTGCCCCTGCCGGAGGGCCCCGCCATCGTGGGCCGTAGCTTCCTGCATGCCCTTCTCGGCCAGGAGGACGCCAGCCGCGACGAGGTGGTCATCTATGACGAGTATGGCAACACCCGCATGCTGCGCACCGAGCGCTGGAAATACGTCCACCGCTACCCCGACGGCCCGCACGAACTCTGGGACCTGGAACGCGACCCGGCCGAGCGCAACAACCGCATCGCCGACCTCAGCCAGCGAGAGCGCATCGCCGAGCTTCACGCCAGGCTGGAGGCCTGGTTCGCTCGTTATGTCGACCCACGGGTAGACGGTCGCGACCTGCCGGTCAGCGGTCTGGGCCAGATGCGACCCGTGTGGCCCGGATACGACGACGGCCGACCGGCCTTCTTCGCAGGGAGTGAATAGCGACGCTCAGCTCAGCGCAGCACCAGCGGCAGCAGCACACGCAGCGCAGGCTTGCCCGTCGCGGTCGGGGCGACCGAGGGACTAGGCGTGACTGTCGGCGTCTCGGGCGGGGTGTCGCTGGGCGAGGGCGTGCACGGCGGGGAGGTGTCCACACGCAGGGCCACTTCTCGGCGCGCCATGTCGCGCCAGCGCGCATCGCCAGATACGACCATGGCGGGCCAGCCGTCCAGCGTGAACGAGATCTGGTCGTCGGTCTCGGCGCCCTCATCGGCAGGAGTGTCGGGGTCGTCGCCATATACCGCCATGATGCCCCATTCCCCCGCCCTGGCGATGGTCGTCCCGCAGCACACGCCCTGCGGGTCATAGGCGTTGATCACGGTGCCCTCGGCCACCATCTGCCCGCACACCACCGTGTCCAGGCTGTAATAGTCGGCCGAGTAGGTCGTGACCACTACGTCGCAAGGCTGCGCCTGCAGCCGGTGCGACTCTGCTTGGCAAGACTCGTCTGCCGCGGGCGCAGCCGTGCCCCAGGCGCTCATGGCCAGTGCCAGCAGCGCCCCCGCCAGCCAGAGGCTTCTCTTACGCACCATCCCACACCCCCCCGATCGAACCAGGCCATCGGCCTGCCGTGGGCCAGGTCGAGGCTCCGACCAGACCGACGCGATCAGCGATCGCGTCTGCAGCCGCACAAGCGCGCGGCCTTGGCTGAGCACGTGGAGCAGAGCCCCTAGCGCATCACCAGCGGCAGCCATAGCGTGCGGCTGCCCTCACCTGTTTCCGTAGGCGTGGGGGTCTCCATTTCCGTCGGCGTCTCCGTCGGCGTGGCGGTGGGCACGTGCCGATCATAGAACAGGAACGGCCCCACCGAGCCCTCCTCGGGCGGATAGAACTTCACCGTGTTGGCGTCCACCACCGTGCCCGGATAGCCCGCCGGCAGCTCGGCGCGCACCGACTCGTAGCCCGGCAGATCCGTCTGCTGCAGCATGTGCTCCGCCGTGATGGGACTCACGCCAAAGCCGACAAACCCGCTCGTGTCGCTGATGCGCTCGCCGCGCGAGACCCACTCGCCATCCTTGAAATAGAAGAGCTGCACCAGCACACCGCTCAGGGGCCCCTCGCTGTCGGCATCGCGGACATACGCCGTCACATAGTTGCCGGGCGGCGTGTTCGAGGGCGTGGGCGTGATGCTGGGCGTGGGTGTGATCGTGGGCGTGAGCGTATCGGTCGGGGTGTTGCTCGGCGTTGGGGTGTTGCTCGGCGTGGGCGTCACCGACGGCGTGTAGGTGTTCGTCGGCGTCAGTGTATCGGTTGGCGTACGAGTCGTCGTCGCTGTGTAGGTTTGGGTTGGCGTGTTCGTCTTCGTGGGTGTGTTGGTCCGCGTCGGCGAGACGGTGGGCGTCGGGGTGTCCCCCGAGCCGCAAGGCGGGCTGGACGATACCGCTAGGCTAATGTCCCTATATGCGGCGTTCGCCCAAGTCGGATCGCCGGAGGTCACCGTGGCTAGCCAACCATCGATGTAGAAGGTGATCGTATCGCCATTCACGGCGCCCTCGTCGATGTCGCCGGTCTTCGGATTATCGCCGTAGACCGGCATCGCACCCCAGAACCCATCGTCGTAGTCCGTGGTGAATGACCCTACACAGACGCCCTGGGGATCGTAGGCGTTGATCACCATGCCAAGCGAGAGTGGCTCGCCACAAAAGGTGGACACATTCGTGAAACCGACGAAATCGGCAGAGTCAGGTCCGCTGATGTAGCTGCACGGCGCAGCCGAGCGTGGCGCCTGCGCCAGGG
>JAFGLK010000537.1 GCA_016928125.1 Anaerolineae bacterium | reverse complement strand
CTGGGCACCATCGCGCCGCATCAGATGGCCCAGGTGGGCTCTGACGTGACCCTCTATGATCTGCCCCACATCACGCCCGGCACGCCCATGCTGGAGATCTGGCAGGCCATGGGCCAACTGCTCCGCGAGGGCAAGATCACCTACATGGGCAGCAGCAACTTTGCGGCGTGGAATGTCGTCCAGGCCTGCGAAACGGCCGACCGCCTGGGGCTGCTGGGCCTGGTGACGGAGCAGAGCGTCTATAACCTGACCATGCGCCACGTGGAACTTGAGCTCTTGCCGGCCTGCCGGGCCTATGGGGTGGGGTTCATGTGCTGGAGCCCCCTGGGAGGGGGGTTGTTGGCCGGGGCGCTGGAGAAGGCGGCCCAGGGGCGCCGTGCAGGTCTCGAACTGAGCGAGACGCGGCGAACCCAGATCCAGGCCTACGAGGACCTCTGCCGCGAGCTGGGCGAGGCGCCCGCCACAGTCGCGCTGGCCTGGCTGTTGCAGAATCCGATGGTGATGACGCCCATCATCGGGCCGCGCACGGTGGCGCAACTCGAGAGCGCGCTGCGGGCCCTGGAGGTGACGCTCTCGCCCGAGGTGCTGCAGCGCCTGGACGCGCTCTTCCCCGGGCTAGGCGGTGCGGCGCCCATGGCCTACGCCTGGTAGCGTCTATCCGCCTCGGGGCTACGTTCAGTCACCGTTCACCACAAAGACGCAAAGCAAAGGGACACCAAGACCTTGGTGTTCCTTTGTGCCTTTGGTCTGAGAGATCTGGATAACAGCCGGGCTGTGCGTATCGTTAGGAGCGAGTGTAGAATGGCTCCTCGTAGTCGATCTCGGCCGGCTCCTCCGCGGCAGATGGCTCGGCTTTGACCTCCGTGCGGCCCGTGACCTCGCAGAGATCCCGCAAGGCGACGGCCAGGGCCGGCTGAAGCTGCTCGTCGCGGTAGCGCCAGGTCCAATTGCCAGAGGGGTTGCCGGGCGTGTTGATGCGCGCCTCGCTGCCCAGCCCGAGCACATCCTGAAGCGGCACGATGACTGTGTCGGCCACAGAGGTCAGCGCCACACGTATCAGAGCCCAGTGCATGTCATAGCCGCTGCTGCCCGTGTAGAGCCGCGC
Organism: Anaerolineae bacterium; assembly: GCA_016928125.1. The sequence goes on along the minus strand of JAFGLK010000537.1, from coordinate 5,577 downwards.
GCGGTGTCGGGCAGGCCCTTGACCGTTGCCATACCAGCCCAGGGTCGTGTCGTTATCGTGGGTGCCAGTGTAGACCACGCAATTGGCCGGGTAGTTGTGTGGCAGATGGGTGTTGCTGGCGTCCGAGTCAAAGGCGAATTGCAGCACGCGCATGCCTGGCAGCCCAAAGCGCTCGCGCAGGGCCTCCACATCGGGCGTGATCAGGCCCAGGTCCTCGGCGACGATGGGCAGTTGGCCCAACTGGCGCTCCACGGCCTGTAGGAGTTCGGCCCCCGGCCCCTTGACCCAACGGCCATGCATAGCCGTCTCGGCGTCTCCGGGCACCTCCCAGTACCCCGAAAAGCCGCGGAAATGATCCAGTCGCACCAGATCGACCTGTGACAGTGCGCGCTTGAGGCGCCGCAGCCACCACGCATAGCCCTGGGCCCTCATCCGGTCCCAACGGTAGTGCGGATTGCCCCAGAGCTGGCCAGTGGGGCTGAAATAGTCGGGGGGCACGCCTGCCACCACCTGAGGCCGACCCTGCTCGTCGAGCTGAAACAGCTCCTGGTGGCTCCACACATCGGCGCTGTCGTGCCCCACAAAGATGGGCATGTCCCCCATGATCTGTATGCCACGGCCGTGCGCGAACGCCCGAATCGCCTGCCACTGGCGCTCGAACAGGAACTGGGCGCTCTTTTCATAGCGCACCTCATCCTCGAGCTCCTCACACCAGTGGGTCAGGGCCTCGGGCTGCCGCAGGGCCATCTCGCGCGGCCAGTCGATCCACGGCGCCCAGCTGAAGCGGCGCTTGAGGGCCATAAACAGCGCGTAATCATTCAGCCAGGTAGCCTCCCGGGCCTCAAAGTCGGCAAGCTCGGCCAGCAGGTACGCCGGGGCGTCGGCTCGCAGCCGCTCGTGGGCGCAACGTAGCAGATGGGCCTTGTAGCCGATCACCCGGCCATAGTCCACCCGCTCGTTGGGGAAGGGCTCATTCAGCGCTAGCTCCGCCTCGTCCAGAAGCCCATCCTCCAAAAGCTGGTACGGGTCGATCAGCAGGGGGTTGCCAGCAAAGGCAGAGAAGGGCTGATAGGGCGAGTCGCCATACCCCGTGGGGCCGAGAGGCAAGATCTGCCATAGCGTCTGGCCCGCCTCGGCGAGAAAGTCGATCAGGCGCAGCGCACCTGCGCCCAAGTCGCCGATGCCATGGAGGCTTGGGAGGCTGGTCGGGTGGCATAGAATTCCCGCTCTTCTACGTGGCTTCATGGGCTTCTTTCCGATCTATGGGCCTTGCGACCCAGTTCGTGGGGTTGGACAAGACAAGGCTACGGGACTGGTACTGCGAGCCAGCGACCGTCGCTGAACAAGGCGTACACGGCGCCCTGAGCATCTCTGAACAGAGCGCCCTGAGCGTAGGGTTGATACAGCCCCGGAAAGCCCGCCTCGAGCTCCAAGGCCCAGCCCAGGGCCTGGCGCAGGCGGGGCTCACGGCACCAGAGCAGGCCAAAGCCGCGCACCGGCTGCAGACGACCGGCCGGCGGCGTGGCCTCACAACTGATCGACGGCATGTCCTCGCGCCAGGTATCCCCGAAGGTCAGCAAGGTGCCGTCGTCCAGGAGCACAAAGATCGCGCCCTCGCCGGCCCCGCGCCAGTACATGTGGCCGCCCTCAAAGGGCTGCACGGCCCAAGCCGTCTCTTGCGCCTCGCCATAGGGGCAGCCGAGGGCATCCACTCCGCCAACCTGGCCCCAGGCGCTCCTGAAGGCCTGATCGGCGGGCAGGTCACAGGTGATAGTGGGCGCCGGTGTGGGGCGCGCGGGGGACAACGTCGCAGATGACCTGGGCGTCACCGTGGGCACAGCCTGAGCGCCTACGGGGGCTGTCAGGGCCACATCTGCGATCACCATGAGCTGGCTCAGCGCATTGCTCGCCACGTAGACCAGACCATTGCGCGGATCCATCGCCATAGCATCGGCGGGCGCGGGAAGCTCGATCTCGGCCACCACGGCCATGCTGTGCGTGTCATACGCCCTCAGTTGGGCCACCGGCTCCTCAGGCGTGCCCCCCCGCTCGACGAGCGCCAGCCAGAGGTGCCCCGTGGCGGGGTTCAGCCCGAGCAAAGACGGTGCCTCCGAGAGGCGCAGGTCATAGAGCGGCTGGCCGTCTTCGGCACGGTCCACTTGAAGCCCGGCCGTGCCCATGCGCACCCAGATGGTATAGAACCGGTCCAGCTCCTCATCATAGAGGGCATCCACCACGCTGAGCCGTCCCCAGGTGGGCCATTCCTCCCCGTCCAGCGGGCGCACGATGTAGCCACCGTTGGAGCCCGGTATGCCATTGAACACCACCCCGTAGGCCCGCCCGCGGCGGGTGTCAAGAACGACCTGCACCGGCGCCTCGACTGTGCCCATCCCGCTCTGCACGCGCAGATCGCGGGCGCGCTCGAGCTGAAGGTTGAGCAGAACGCCCCCCGCATAGATGCGGGCGGTCGGCTCGTCGATCAGCAGGCCCTCTCCCCCTTCGCCCAACTCGATGCGCGTCACCAGATCGCCACCCTGACCAAACAGCGCGAGATCCCCGGCAGCCTGACTCAGAACCGCTACCTGGCCCTGCTGGGGCAGTACGGCGATCTCGCCCGGAAAGGGGTCAGCAGCCCAGGTGTCCACCCGCTGAACGCCATCGTAGACCCAGATTTCATCGCTGCTGCCAGAGGTCATGTAGAGCCGGCCACTCAAGGGATCGACGGCCATGGCGTTGATGCGCGTGGCCAGAGGCACGACCGCCAGGCGCTTGAGCGTCTCGGCATCGAGAACCGTCAGGCTGTCGGCTCGACGACTGGCCACGTACAGCCGCTCGCCGGAGGCGTCCAGGAGCGCGTAGCGTGGTCCATAGCCAACGGCGCTGCCAGCTAGCTGCGTCAGGCTGCGTGCATCCAGGACGGTGATGAGATTCGGCAGATCCGAGAGCAGATAGATGCGACGCCCATTGGAGTCCACCACGATCTCGACGGTATCCGAGGGCACCGCCGCACGTGCCTCGGTCTGCAGTGTGTGGGCATCCAGAACACGCAGCAGCGACGTCTGCGCCTCGGGATCGTACCCGGTCAGGTAGAGGGCCTGGCCATCGGACGAGCGCGCTAGCGCGCTGATAGCTGGCAATCCCACCTCGTCCACGACGCGACGGCCCGCCACGTCCACGACGTAGAGCGTCGAGAAGGAGCCTGCGTAGACGGTGGCCCCATCGGGAGCGACGGCCAGCTCGCTGATCAGCTCCATCTTGGGCAGGGGCACCTCCCCCAGGAGCGCACCGGTCTCGGCCGAGAGGATCGCGATGGCCTGGCCAAAGGCCGGGCCGATCCACAGCTCCTTGCCCACCAGCGCCAGCGCGGCTGGCTCACTCTCGAGGGGCCAGGTGGCGCGCACGCGCTCATCCTCCATGACCGACAGGCTGGCGTCACCTCCGTTGGCCACATAGAGACGCCCGAGGGCCTGGCTGGCCACGATGGCCACCGGCGCCCGGCCCACCGGCAAGGTCTTGATCACGCGCGCATCGGCGATGAGGCTCACCGAGTCGCTGGCACGATGCGCCACGTACAACCGATCGCTCAGGCGCGCCAGGCCGCTCGGCTCACGCCCCGCTTCCGGCTGCCCTCCCAGGGAGACGGTCGCCACGATCTCCGGCGCGTCCAGATCTGAGGGCGGGACCATGGAGCTGGGCGACGAGCGCGCCTCGGGGCTGGGCCGCGTCGCTATGGCGGCCGGGGTAACCCCAGCGGTCGCGGTCGATTGGGGAGGGGTGCTGGTGGCAAAGGCGCCGGGCATTGCAGGCGTCGCTGACGGACGCTCCAAGGGCGGCACAGGCGTGGGCGTGGCGGGACCCCGACAGGCCGTACCGACGAGAAGGAGCAAGCCCAGGGCGGCCAGGGCCCAGGAGCGGGCGCTATGGGGCCAGGCGGACGCCTTAGGCCGGCTCATCCATCTGGTCCAATTGCTCGGAGATGGCCTGCAGCCTGGCCAGCGTGCCTCGCGTCACGGGGTGCGCGGGCAAAAAAGGGCAATCCGCAGCGGCGCGCGTCGAGATGTCAAAGGAGCCGATGTGGCGGGCGAGCTCTACGATTTCGGTCTTGTCCAGGCCGATCAGCGGCCTGAGAATCGGCTTGGGCATCCCGTGAGAGATCACCTCCAGATTAGGCAGGGTTTGGCTGGCCACCTGGCCCAGCGAGTCGCCCATCACCACGGCGTGCGCGCCTAGCTCGTCGGCTATCTCGCAGGCCTTGAGGATCAGGGCGCGCTTGCAGAAGATGCAGCTCCAGCGCTCGTCGCCCAGCGCTCTCAGCTTGAGCAGCGTCGGCTCGATGACCTCCCGGTGGCTCAAAATCACTGGGCGCATGGTCCAGCCATAGCTGTACTGCCCCAAGAGCGCGATGTTGTCGAGAGCCTTGGCCTGCTCAACCTCGTTCTGGCAAAAGTGGACCGGCACGACGTAGCAGCCCCTCTTCATCATCAGCCAGGCGGCCACCGGCGAGTCGATGCCGCCTGAGATGAGCGCCACGACGCGCCCCTCCACGCCCAAAGGCAGCCCTCCCTCGGCGGGCACCACGTCGCCGAACACCAGCACGTGCTCGCGGGTGATCTCCACGCCGATGGTCACATCGGCGTCGCGCGACAGGTCCACATCGCCCTGGGTAGCATGGACGATAGCCTCGCCCGCCAGGCGGTCGATCTCTGGCGAGATGAGCGGGAAGGTCTTGTCGGCGCGGCGCGCTCGCACGCGGAAGGAGACGCCCGGCCTGACCCCGGCCATCTGGGCCTGGCGCACGCACTCGGCGACGATCGCCTCGATATCCCGGGCCGCATGAATGGCCGGGCTGAGCGAGACCAGGCCAAAGACGCGGCTCAGGGGCTCCAGGGCGCGCTCGACGGCCTCCGTCTCGACGTAGATGCGCTGGCCTACCGAAGTCACCTGGCCCGCGATGTCGTTGGCCTTGAGGCAGGCACGCAGGTTGCGTCGCAGCCGTCGCAGAAAAAAGTGGCGGTTGCGCCCCTTGAGAGCCAGTTCCCCATATCTGAGCAGGATCAGACCCATACGTCCACCCTTTCATCTGGCATTATAGTGTGCCGTGCAGTCGCGTCAATCGGCGGGCTCGGGCGCCCGGGGGGCGGCGAGTTCCCCCTTCCCGTTCCATCCCCACCTCGCTGCCCATTGGAGGGGCCCTTGGCCGAGGCGTATGCGTCAGCACTAGGCAAGCTGGCGCCAGATCAGTACAATAGGGGAGCCGATGGGCCCGCCCCGTATGGTGGGCGATCCCATCTGGGGTACTCTCGACCATCATGCCATCCCCAACTGAAGGAAACGAAAGATGAGAATTCTGACCGTGAGCGCGCATTGTGCTGACTTTTGCTCTCGTTCGGGCGGCACCCTCGCCAAGCATGCCCGCAAGGGCGACGAGGTCAAGGTGCTGGCCTTGACCCATGGCGAGCGATCCGAGTCGGGCGGACTGTACGCTGGCGGGGCCAAACCCTCTCTCGAGGAGGTGATCGCCATTCGCCACGAAGAAGCCCTCCGGGCTGCGCAGATCCTGGGCGTCGAGATCGGGTT
>JAFGLK010000082.1 GCA_016928125.1 Anaerolineae bacterium | reverse complement strand
TGCCGCGCATGGATCGCGAGATGGCTGGGCTGTTTGAGGCTTACTATACCGAGATCCAGGGCGAGGGCCTCATCAGCGAAGGTCCACCCATGCATCGCGTGCTGCCGGTGGGCGAGGCGGTGCCGGCTCAGATCGACATCCTGCCCTATCAGAGCGCCACTTATCTGCTGGAGCATGCCCGAGCGTGGGCGTGCTGGACTGCATCTGCCGCGTGCAGCAAAAGCTGGTGGGCAAGGGCTGTGATCGGCCGACCAATAACTGCCTGGCGTATGCGCCCATAGAGAACGCTTTTGATGGGAACGAGACCATTCGTGCGATCACGAAGGAGGAGGCATTCCTGATCCTGCACGAGACCGAGGAGCTCGGTCTGGTGCACACAACCATGAACCATCGCAGCGACGCTCACTATATCTGCAACTGCTGCCCCTGTTGCTGCGGCGTGTTGCGCGGTCTGGCCGAGTTCAACCTTCCCGCCGCCGTAGCCCATTCGGGCTTTCAGGCGGCGGTGGATGACGACGCGTGTGTGGCCTGTGGCGCCTGCGTGGAACGCTGTCCGCTCGGCGCGCTCTCGATCGCTGAGGACGTGAGCGTCGTCGAGACGCAGCGCTGCATCGGCTGCGGCCTGTGCGTTACGGTTTGCCCGAGCGGCGCGCTTAGCCTGACGCCGCGTCCCGAGTCGGAGCGCATCGAGCCTCCTGAGGACCTGCGCGCCTGGATGGCCGAGCGCGCCCGCGAGCGAGGCATCGCGCTGGACAGCATCCTGTAGACCCAGATCACGCGGCGCTCAGGCCCGGTCGCGCGCCAGCCGCAGCATATCTCATGAAGGAGAACGACCTCTGTGGTTGATGTCTATCTTTGCCGCCATGCCCACGTAGATTATGCTCCGCCCGCGCCGATCACCGCTGGCAATACCCTGACCCCTTTGGGTCGGGAGATGGCCGTCCGTCTGGCCGAACGTTGCGCCGAGTGGGATCTCGAGCATCTCTTTGTGAGCAGCATGCGGCGCGCCCAAGAGACAGCCGATGCGATCTCGGCGCGTTTTCCGCAGCTGCCACGGCTGGACATGCCCGAGTTCGCGGAAACCCATATCGCCGATCTGGCTGGCTACGAGGAAGGGCTGCCATCTGAGGACATGCACAGCTGGCAGGATCATCACCACGCCTACGCCAACAAACGCATGTGGGCGCGAGTGGCCAGAGGCTGGGAGATCGTTCAACGGGTCGCGGCTGAGCGCAACCTGGAACGCGTGGCGATCGTGGGGCACGGCGGGCCATTCAACGCGCTGGTGCGTCTCTTCATGGGGGGCGAGGTGGTTCTTCTCCGCACCTGCTGGCTCGACTTTGACTGGGCGGCCACGGCCTGCCTGCGCTACACCGCGGATCGCCGAGCTGTGCGCTGGCTCAACGACGCACGTCATATCGACGATCTACGCCAGCGCCTGTCGCCCGTGAGCTGAGCGGCATCGAGGGGCCGCCTTGCGACACGACGCGGGCGGGCCTATCAGATGGCTTGCGCTCCGATGGGCCAGCCGGCGCCATGATATCCCAAATAGTATCCCAAATATCCCAAAACGGGTTGGCCTAGGACCGCCGCCCCGCTCAGGCAGCTCGGCGGCGGTCAGCGATCCTCGACCATGCCTGCCGCCCAGAGCGGCAGTTTGCCCCGAATCGCCACGCCGCCCGGCGTGTATTGCTCCTCGTCGATCACGCCGTGCTTGTGCCAGAGGTCGAGCAGATCCCCAGCGGCATAGGGCAGGGTCACCTGGACGGAAACCATCCTCTTGAGCAGGATCTCGCTGACCATCTCCAGCAGTTCCTCGATCCCCACGCCCTGGGAAGCCGAGACCGGAATCACATGCTCATAGCGCTCCAAGAGATGGGTCACGGGGCCGCGCAGCATGGCCATGTTGCGGCCAGTTGGGGTCATCAGACTCTCAGGATCGATCAGATCGATCTTGTTGAGGGCGATGATGCAGGGCTTGCCCCCGGCTCCGATTTCGGCCAACACCTGCTCCACCGCCTCCGCCTTCTGGAGAAGGTTGTGGCTGGAGATATCCACCACATGGATCAGCAGGTCGGCCTCGTGGACCTCCTCCAAAGTGGCCCGGAAGGCCGCCACCAGATCGGTGGGCAGCTTCTGGATGAATCCCACGGTGTCGGTGAAAAGCACCAGTTTGCCCCCGGGAAGCTCCACGCGCCGCGTGGTAGGGTCAAGCGTGGCGAAGAGCTTGTCCTCCACCAGCACATCGGAGCCCGAGAGCCGGTTGAGCAAGGTGGACTTGCCCGCATTGGTATAGCCGACGATCGAGACCACCGGGAACCCGCCGCGCCGACGTCGACGACGCTGCAGGCCGCGCTGCTGCCGCACCCGCTCGAGGGCCTGCCGGAGATGCGACATGCGCCGGGCGATGTCGCGCCGGTCGACCTCCAACTGCGTCTCACCGGGGCCGCGCAGCCCCACGCCGCCCACGCCCTGACGTGACAGGTGGGTCCACTGTCGGGTAAGGCGTGGCAGCCGATAAGCGTACTGCGCGAGCTCAACCTGCAGGGCGCCCTCGCTGGTGCGTGCATGCATGGCAAAGATGTCCAGTATCAGGGCCGTGCGATCGAGGACGCGCACGTCCAGTTCGCGCTCCAGATTGCGCAGTTGCGCCGGGGAGAGCTCATCGTCAAAGATGACCAAGGCAAAGTTGAGCTCATCGCGCAGCATGCGGATCTCTTCTACCTTGCCCGAGCCGATGAACGTGCCAGGGTTGATGCTGTCCAGGTTCTGGGACTCGCGCCCCACCACTGCGAGGCCTGC
>JAFGLK010000081.1 GCA_016928125.1 Anaerolineae bacterium | reverse complement strand
GTTTCATAGGCGGCGTCTGCGCCCTGGCCGGCCGTCAGCGCCTGCACCGTCTCCACGAGCCCCACTTGGGCTGGGTTGACCGTCTCATCCACCCCGAGCTTGCGCGCCAAGGCCAGGCGCTCGTTCGACAGATCGATGCCGATGACACGTGCGCCGAATGCCTTGGCCAGGATCGTCCCCATGAGGCCTACCGGCCCCTGCCCAAAGACCGCCACCGTATCCTCGCCGCTCGGCTCTAGCTTGCGCATCGCCGAGTAGCCGGTGCCGGCGATGCAGGCGATCAGGGCACCGTCCTCGAAGCTCAGCTCATCGGGCAAGGGCAAGCAGTTGCGCTCATCCACGGCCATATAGTCGGCATCGGGCCCAAATGCACCCGGGTGCCCCAGAGCCTGACGCTCCTCGCACCACTGCATCATGCCGGCGAGACAATGACGACAATGACCGCAGCCCAGCCAGTGATGCACGGCCACCCGATCGCCCACCTTCACCCGGCCCGTGCATTCGCCCAACTCCGCCACGATGCCGGCCGGCTCATGGCCCGGGATCCACGGCTCTTGGCTCTCCTGGCGGTCCTTGGGCAGACGATAGCGGTGCAGGTCGCTGCCGCAGATGGCAGCCACTTTCATCTGGATCAGCACTTGGCCCCGTCCGGGCTTGGGGATCGGATAGTCGCGCACCGCAGCCCGGTGGTCGCCCAGATACACGACGCCTCTCATGGAACCTTCCTGTGACATGCGCACGTACCTCCAGTGACTGTTGGCGATGATCCGGCAGCCGTTATGTTTGGCCGCCGCTCGGATGTAGCAGCGGATTGGCGGAACGCATATGGTTTTGGCCCGCCTTGCCATAGCGCAAGGCCTGGATCTCGGCGATGATCGAGATGGCGATCTCGTCCGGGCTGGCACCTCCGATGTCCAAGCCGACGGGCGTATAGAGCACGCTGAGATCGACGGACGAACTCAACTCGTCCACCAAACGCTGGGTAAGCTCTTGCGATTTACGCCGCGATCCAAGCATGCCCACATAACGCGGAGCCCAGCCCCCGCTCATGATGGCCTTGAGCACCTCGTAATCCGCAGCGTGCGCGGGCGTCCCGATCACAAAGTAGGCCCCTTGGGGCACAGGCTCGTTCGCCAGAGCGCTTGCATACTCGCCGATGATCCGGCGGTTCACCGGCGGCAGTTGGGCCATCACCTCGGGCCGATTGTCGATCACCGTCACATAACATTTCAGATTGCGAAGATGGGCGGCGATGGCGCTGCCCACATGGCCCGCTCCAAAGAGATACACATAGGTATCATAGCCCAGATGCTCATAGAAGAGGGCCACCCTGCCGCCGCACCACATGGGCAGGGCCTCATCGTCGCCCGACTCTGCCACTTGCTCGCCCTCCAAGAGAGCGTAACGGATCAGCGCTGACTCGCGTGCTTGCAGCAATTCGCTGGCCTTGATGCGAGCCACGCGCTCGAGCTCGCCGCCGCCGACGGTGCCCAACGACACACCATCCGTGCCTACGAGCATCTTTGTGCCCGGCAGAGCGGGGGTGGAGCCCTCCTTCTGAACCACGGTGACGAGCATCGCCTCGCCTCCCTGACGGCTCAGATCCAGGATGCGCTGGTAGATCTCATCCATACCCAATTCCTATGCCTTTACATGATGCAGGCGCTCGTCCATCGGGCGCACAGGATAGAGACATGTCGCAGTGATTGGGCGGCCTCATGCCTCGTAGCGCGCCAGGATCGCATCATAGTCGGCCGGTGTGTCGATGTCCAGCAAGATGCCCGCATCGTCCACCGCCACCTGGGTCGCACCCTTGGCCCGGATATAGTCGCGGAGCGTCGATTCGAGAGGCAGCGCCAGGATCTCGGGGATCAGTCGAGCCGAGAGGAGGATCGGGTGCCCGCGCCTATCCCCGCAGGTGGGTACGACGATCTCGCCCTCGCTGGCGAGCAAATGGCGATACACGCCCGGCGAGATGGTGGGCTGGTCCCCCGGAAGCAAAAAGAACCTGGGTGCTCGCACTCGGGCGATGCCCACACGAATTGACGAGAACATACCAGAGCGGAAATCGTCATTGTAAACAAGCTCTACACCAGGATAATCAGCCAACAACGCCTTGATCACCTCGGCCTGCCATCCCACCACCACGAGGGTCCGGCGCACAAAGGCGGCCATGCTCTCGACCGTGCGCTGGATCACCGTTTTGTCTCCCAGAGGAAGCGCCATCTTGAAGCGGCCAGCGCGCGTCGAGAGCCCCCCAGCGAGGATCACGCCCTCGACGGCTCCAGCGCCTCCCTGTGCACAAGGCATGACCTTTCCTCCCTGCCTCGAGCTTTCCTGTTGCAGCCTAGATCCCAAGTTAGTGCGCCGGGACGCAGCTGTCAAGGTACAGCCTGGACGGGCAATGAGCCAAGTGCCGGCGATAGATGGGCTTGTTGGCTGCTTTTGACAGCGCATCGGCCCTGCACTAAGCTTCAGCTTGATCCAAACGTTGCCCGAGGTGCGAGCATGGAAGCATCAGCCCACGAACCCACCTATACAG
>JAFGLK010000080.1 GCA_016928125.1 Anaerolineae bacterium | reverse complement strand
GTGGGTAACGGATCAGCAAAGGTACGCGCACGCAGCTATCATAGAACGTGACGCCGCTCTTCAGGAAGAGGTGATGATCACCCAAGACATCGCCATGGTCGCTCGTGTAGGCGACCAAGGTGTCATGCAGCCAGCCTCGGCTCTCGAGCAGGTGTAGGAGTTGCCCAACCTGATCATCTATCAGCGAAATCGTGCCATAGTAATGGGCCACCATGCGGCGCATCTGATCTTCGGTCACTGCCTCAAAGCCGCGCTCCTGCGAGAGGCGTAACTGGGCCGGCTTGTTGGCCAGTTCGCCTTCGCGCCAGACTGGTAAGGGCACCTCGTTGGGATCGTAAAGGGCATCATACGGCTCGGGCGGGTTAAAGGGGAAATGGGGATTGCTGAATGAAACCCACAGACAGAACGGTTCTCCGCGATCATACGCCTGCAACCAGCGCAGGGCCCGACGCCCGACAAAGGCGTCGATGGTCTCAGCCGCCGGAAGGTCCGCGGTGTAGATGCCGCCCCCCATCTCGGGAAGCTCCTTGTCGCCTTTGGCCTCATGCTGCCTGCCGGCCCAGCCCATGGCCTCCAGGTAGTCGGTATACTGGTTGTTTCGATCGGCCTGACCATCCACCAGATCGAGATAGCTAAACCCAAACGGCCCCCACTTGGGCATCATGTGCATCTTGCCGATGGCAGCGGTCCAATAGCCCGCCCGGCGCAGATGCCGCATGAAGGTCTGAGCTTGCTCGTGAGGCGGCAATCCGGTGCAGTTGATATTGCAGCCGTGCTCCGAGCAGTAGCGTCCAGTCATGATGGCCATGCGTGCCGGCATGCACATCGGATTCTGGGCGTAGCAGCGCTCAAAACGCACCCCATCACGGGCCAGCGAATCGATGGAGGGGGTGCGCAATACGGGGTTGCCATAGCAGCCGAGGCTATCATAGCGTTGTTCGTCCGTCATGATGAACAGGATATTGGGGCGCCCTTGAGCCATGCTGATCCTCCATTTGGTAGGGGCTTTCAGGGGGAGGGTTGGAGACCGTTCGATGATAGTCAGAGAGGGAAGTGGATGTCAAGGCCGGGATCTGTCCGGCGCGCGAACGTTCATTCTCGTGCCGACGGCGTCCCCTTCCACAAGGCGACCGGTCACGGAAGGCGTACTTGACACGGTAGTTTGGTCCCGATATGCTCAGCGCCACATGCGATCGCTGAGGAGAAGGGGCTTGCAGATTTGCGTCTACTGCTCCTCGAGCGCAGCTGTGCACGCCGCGTACGTAGAGGCTGCGTGCACGCTGGGCCGAGAGCTGGCTACAAGGGGGCACGCACTCATCTATGGCGGCGCCGATGTTGGCCTCATGGGGGCATTGGCTCGCGCGGTGCATCAAGCCGGCGGCACGGTGATCGGGGTCATTCCGCGGCGTTTGGCAGAGCGCGACCTGATGTTCTGTCAGGCCGACGAGATGCTGGTCGCCGAGACGATGGCCGAGCGCAAGCGCTTGATGGAAGAGCGAGCCGAGGCGTTTGTCGCCTTGCCAGGCGGTTTTGGCACGCTGGAGGAGCTCCTACAGGTGCTCACCTTGAAACAATTGGGGTATCTGCAAGCCCCTATCGTGTTGCTGAACGTGAAGGCTGAACCGTCAGCCATGAGGCCTTTCGACCATCTGCTGGCGCATTTCGAGTGGCTCTACCAGGAGCGCTTTGCCAAACCCGACTACCGTGCGCTGTACCATGTGGCCGATACGCCGGTCCAGGCGCTCGACTATGTGGAGAGCTATACTGCCCCCGCCCTGCCCAGCAAGTGGTTCTGATGCTGAACCACGCCAGCACTCTGGTCGCGGGACAAGCGTGAACGAGCTCCTCTCGCGAAAGCCTGCCCGAGGGCTGAGTGGTGGGGCTCATCCACTTCGACACGACAGCTCTGCGGCGGCCGGGTGAGGCGCCTCAGACGTTCGACGAACCGTCTCCTGACGCCGAACCCGCAGGGGTCTGCCTGCGTTCGAGTCGCCGACGCATGACGCCCCAAAGCATATCCAGCTCGGCAATGCGCAAGGGGCGGGCCGCCGCGACATAGCCTATTCCCCCCAGGCTGAGGCACAGCACCACGGCTAGGAGCTCGCCCGCCAGGCCGGACAAGGGCAGGCGCTGTAGCAACTGGTAGCCGCCGTAGCTCAGGGCGGCCATCGGGATCGATGCGATTCCCGATTTGAGGGCCGTCAATCCCACCCCATAGCCTTGCAAGCTGCCAAAGCGCCGCGCAAAGAGGACCAGCATGATCAACGCATGGCTGCCAAGCTGTACTGAATTGGCCATCACCAGGCCCAGGTAACTCCAGCCGGCCACAAAAGCAAGCGTCGGGCCAACGACCAGATAGATCAACACCGTCACGATGCCCACGATGACCGGCGTTACCGTGTCCTTCTGGGCGTAAAAGCTAAAGACCAGTGGCAGATCGATGGCCGCAAAAGGCAGCCCCAGCAGATAGAGCCGCAGCGCGCGCCAGCTTTGCAGCGTGTCGACGGAGGTGAATTCGCCATGTTCAAAGATCAGCTCGATGATCGGGCGCCCCAGGGCATACAGACCCAGGCCTGCAGGGATAATGACCACCAGGACAAGACGCAGTCCCAGGCTGAGCATCCGCTTGAAGCGGTCGACTTCCCTGGCCGCGTCGATCTGAGATAGCGTGGGGAGCACGGCCAATGAGATGGCCATGGAAACCAACCCAAGAGGCAATTGGATGAGAAAGGTCGCCTTGGTCATCCATGTGATGGCCTCGTTGACGGTTCGAGAGGCCAGGTTGCGATCGATGACGATGCCCACATTCTGAATCACGATGCTCAGCACCACCGGAGCATATAGCCTCAGAATGCGCTGTACCACGGGATGTTGCCAGTTGAATCGCCATCTGATGTGCGTGCCGCGCAAGCCCGGCAATTGAACCAGGAGCTGGACCAACGCCGCGACCAGGATGCCGACGCTGAGGCTGGCGATATCCAAGCGGCGCGCCAGCAGCAACACGACCAGGATCACGCCCAGGTTGTGGGCCGGCGCCCCCATGGCGGGAAAGACGAAACGCTGGTGCGCATAATGGAAGGCCTGCAAGATGCCAGAGAGGCCATAGATGAGAATCGAGGGCACGATGATGCGCACCAAGCGCGTGGCCGTTTGGAGCAGCCTGGGCTCGAAACCGCCGACGAGAAGCGGCGCAATCCAGGGCGCCGCCAGCTCCAGCATCACCACCACAGCGACGAGCACCACGCTGGCCACGCTCAGCAGAATCGACAGCACTTCCTCGATCTCGGCGCGGTGGTCTTCGGTGGCGTATTCGCTCAGCACAGGCACCAGGGCCGCGCTGAGCATGCCCCCGATCAGCAGCTCGTAGACCATCTTGGGCACGCCGCTGACGGCGTCAAAGGCGCTGGTTGCGCCGCTCGCGCCAAAGGTTCCAGCGACAACCGCCTCGCGCAACAGCCCCAAGGCCCGGCTGGCGACGTTGCCCAGCGAGTTGATGCCGGCGGCGCGAGCAATACCCACTGACCTGCCGCGATCCTGGCTCTGCGTCGCCCTGTCCGAGGGACATGGCATGCGGGTCGGGGGCTCCGCACGGCTATGGCGCATTGGAGAAGACAACAGGGGCTCCTTCACGTATGGAAGGCTGAGCAGTCGCCTTGCGTCGGCTACGGACCACACTGGGCCTTGATGCCTCGGGACAAGGAACCCATCGCGCTGAGGCGAGAACGTTTCTCAGCGTGATGGGCCTGCACAGGTCAGCGCTTGAAGGAATCCTAGTCCTTCCCGGCCAGGATCTCCGCCAGGGCATCGAATACGGCGTCGATGTCGGCCTCGCTCACATAACCCATGTGACCGATGCGAATCATGTCAACCTGGGGGTCTTTGGTCGAGCCGCAGATGATATCGTAGTCCTCGCGCAGCTTTCTCAGCACATCGCGGCTTTTCAGAGCCGGCGGCAGGATCACGGCGGTGACGGTATTCGAATAGTGCGCCGGATCGGCATAGAGCTTCAAGCCGAGATCGAGCGCTCTCTGTCGACAATATGCACCGATGCGCTCATGGCGAGCCAGAATCGCCGTCATCCCTTCCGTCACCATCTTCCGGAGGCTTACATGCAGCCCGAACAAGGCCGGCACGCAAGGGGTCGTGGGCGTCTGGCCGCGCTCGGCATACCTTTTCGCCAAGCTGAGATCAAAGTAGTGCCGTGGCATGCTGGCCGTCCCGTAGGCCTCCCAGGCCCGCTCGCCGAATCCGACAAAGGCCAGGCCCGGGGGAGCCATCCAGGCCTTTTGGGAGCCGCTGACCACCACGTCGATGCCCCAGGCATCCATGGGCAACCGAATCGCGCCCAGGCCACTGATCGCGTCGACGAGAATCAGCGGCGCGGGATCCGCAGCCGCTTGGATCACCTGGGACAGAGCTTCCAAGTCGTTGGTGACCCCCGTTGAGGTCTCGTTCTGGGTCAAGAGCACCGCCTTGTAGGGGCCCTGTTCGGCCAACGCGGCGCCCAGCTTCTCAGGGGCCACGGCGCTACCCATAGGCGTCTCCAGACGCGTCACCTCCGCGCCGAAGGCCTTGGCGATCTCGAAAAAGCGCTCGCCGAACACGCCCATCGGTGCGGCCAGCACCTTGTCACCGGGCGAGAGCGTGTTGACAATGGCGGCTTCCATGCCGCCTGTGCCCGAGCAGGTCAGCACAAACACATCCTGTTCTGTCTCGAAAAAGCCTTTGAGCCACTCGGTGATCTCACGAAACATCGCCTCGAACTGCGGCCCGCGATGGTCGATCATCTGCTGGCTCAGTGCTGCGATCGTTTCCGGGGGCAAAGGTGTCGGCCCGGGTATGCGTAGATTCATTTGGCCTCCTCACTCGTGTGGACAGGCACGGCGCGCCAGCGTGTGCCCACCAAGCTGCCCGTCTCAGTACGCCTGGAGCACGCGGTACCTTAGCGCTTGATCCAGGCTGTCCGCAAGTATTAGGTAGTATACGAGCTCGCGCGTCTGGCCGCCACTCAGCCTTAGCTCCTGC
>JAFGLK010000079.1 GCA_016928125.1 Anaerolineae bacterium | reverse complement strand
GTTGACCGCCAGCACCCGCTCCCAGTGCCCGTCGTCCAGCTCCAGGAAAGGCTGGGCTGCGGCGATGCCGGCATTGGCCACGAGGATATCGAGGCGCCCGTGACGCTCGATCGTCTCCGCCATAGCGGCGCGAACCTGTTCGCGCTGGGCGATGTCGCAGGCGATGGCGCTGGCCTGCCCGCCGGCGCGCGACAACTCCTCGGCGGTCAGCTCGGCCAGGCTCAGGTCCTGATCGACGAGCACCACACGAGCCCCGTCCTCGACAAGGCGCTCGGCTGTGGCGCGGCCGATGCCCTGCGCACCGCCGGTGATCAAGGCGACTCTGTCCGTGAATCGAGCCATGCTGCCTCCCATCGTGGTTTGCGGGCTAGAAGATGGCAATGGGATTAAAGAGCGAGCCGGTGCCGCGCGGCAGCCGCAGCGGCGCGGCAACCACCATGAAGGACCAGCGCCCCTCCTCCTCGCAGACCTGGGCCAGGTCCTCGAGTTGCAGGCTGTCCGCAACGACCATCCCCATGGCCGCGATCTGCAGCACATGAATCGGGTAGGCGACGCCATCCACGCACGAGGGCACCGCCTCGCCGTCGCCGTCAGGCAGGAAGGCGGCCACCTGCCGCTCGTGCAGCAGACGTATGGCGGAGGGTTGCAAGCCAGCCTTGCCCTCGCCAGCATAGCTGTTGTCCCAGGGGCCAAGCGTCAGCCGTCGGCGATGATGTCCCGTGCGGAACACCAGGATGTCGCCCGGGCCCAGGCGGACCCCCTCGGCGCGCTCGGCGGCGACCAGCTCCTCGGGCATGATCGCCTCGCCGGGCTCGATCCACGGCACGCCCCGCAGCCGCGGGATGTCCAGCAGCACGCCGCGCCCGACGATGCCGTGCGCAAAGGCGGTGACGTCCTGGCAGCTCGGGCCTTGCGATGTGACACTGCTGGCAGGCACGCCATTGTAGAGCTGGCCCTTGTAGGCGATGTGACACAGGGCGTCCATATGGGTGTGACAGTCGCCGTGGCAGGCGCAGCCCAGGAAATCGAGGGCGAAAGATGGCTCGCCGAGGCCCGTCGGCACATCGTGGGCCTGCAGCATGTGCCGTATCGCCGGCAGGGGGTTGTCCGGGCCCGCCACGGTGTTGAGCGGCAGGGCTAGCGAGACGCTCCGGCCCGTCTGCACCGATGCGGCCGCAGCGCGCACGTGCTCGCCCGTGATGTAGTTGAGCGTTCCCCGCTCATCGTCCGGGCCCCAGCGGCCCCAGTTGCACACGGCCTGAAACAGCTCGTCGAAGGCCTGAGCGGAGATGCGTTCCTCGCTAACGTTCATGGCGATGTTCGCTCCTTTCGTCCCACAGGGCCGCGTGCTCAGGGCAAGCGGATCATACGGCCAACAGACCGGCGTGGCGCGGCTGGCCGATGGCGCCGGCGTAAGCCTCTCGCAGGGCGGATCGGGGCGGGCTGTGGAACGACATGGGCACCTCCATCTCGATCATGCGACGGCGCGAGTGGTGCTCGAGCCCGTCAGGCATGCAGACGTTCCGTATAGATCCCAATCATGTCGTGCAACGCCGGAAGCAGTGCCTGCAGCATCTCCACCGGATGCAGGCCGTAGGGGCAGCGCGCCTCGCACGCGCGACATGCATCGCATCCCTGGATGGTGGCGACCAGCTCCTGTTTCTCCTTGAGATCGGCGGCGATGGCGCTGGCGGACCAGGCCTTGGCCGCAAAGGCCTCGCGCCCCAAGGTGCGATAGGTGTCGTACATCGTATCGCTGCCGAGCTCATAGTGGATGTTCAGTCCCTGCGGGCAGGGCAGGCACTCGCCGCAGATGCGACAGCGCACATGCTCTAGCTCCTGGCGCAGGCGCTCTACCTGGGTCTCTTCGTTGGGGCTGAGGGCCACATCGTCGAGGGCGCACACGGCGGCGTCCAGCTCCAGTTCCTCCAGCGTCACCGCGCCGGGCACCGCCGCGGCGATGGGCTGGTTCAGCAGCCACTTGAGCGCCAAGCCCCCAGGGAGGAGGCCGGTCGCCACCGGCTTCATGACCGTGACTCCGACCCCACGCTGGATGCAGAGGGGGATGAGCTGGCGCAGAGGCTCTCGCTCGACGATATTCAGCGGCACCAGGATCACCTCAAAGGGAAAGCGCTCGAGCGCGTCGAGCAAGGCGCGGCTGGTGTGGGCGGTTGCGCCCAGATGGCGTACCAACCCCTGGTCGCGGGCCTCGATCAGCGCCTCAAGCGCGCCGCCTGGGCCTGTACGTCGATCCAGATCCTCGGGACGGGTGACGTTGTGCAGATGCAGGTTGTCGACATAGTCGACCTGGAGGCGCTCCAGAGACTGGAGCAGGCTGCGCCAGGCTTCCTCGCGGGTGCTGGCGCCGGTCTTGGTCGACAGGAACACCCGCTCGCGCGGATGCCCGCGTAGCGCCTGCCCGACCATCACCTCGGTCTCCCCGTACGAGCGGGCGGTGTCGATGTAGGTCAGCCCCAACTCGAGCGCGCGCTCGACCAGGCGCACCCCGTCGCGCAGCGGCAGGCCCATCATCGGGGCGCAGCCCAGCCCGATGCCCGTGACGCGCGCGCCCGTGTTGCCCAACGGTCGTGTCTGCATGTCGCATCCCTCCGCCGCGATCCAACTCGCCGTGTCTGCCAGCGCACACGCCTGGCTGCGGAGTATAGCGTCGTGCAGTTCGGGGCGCAACCGCAACACCGGTCGGGGTGTAACTTGACACCTCTGCGGCTCGGGCTAGACTTCACGCCACGTGCCCTGGAGCCCGATCATCACCCTTTGCCCCAGAGGTGTTTCATGGAGCAGTCGGCCTCGATCCGCCGGGCGGCCTTTGTGGCCGCCATGTTGTCGTCGTTCGTCACGCCGTTGATGAGCTCGACCGTGAACGTGGCTCTGCCGCGCATCGGGGCCGAGTTCGGGATGGACGCCGTACTGCTAGGCTGGGTCGCTACCGCCTACAGTCTGGCGGCGGGGGTATTCCTGGTGCCCTTTGGGCGGCTGAGCGATATCCTGGGACGCAAACGGGTCTTTAGCGTGGGCCTGGGCCTCTACGCGGCCACCTCGCTGTTGATCGGGCTCGCGAACTCGGCGGCGCTGGTGATCGCCTTCCGGGCCGCCCAGGGGGTGGGCGCGGCGATGATCTTTGGGACCGGTGTGGCGATCTTGACTTCGGTCTACCCGGCCAGCGACCGCGGGAGGGTGTTGGGCTTCAACTCGGCCGCGGTCTACACGGGGCTCTCCATCGGGCCGTTCATCGGGGGCGTTCTGGTGGAGCAACTCGGCTGGCGCAGCATCTTTTTGCTGAGCGTGCCGCTGAGCCTGGCGGCCCTCATCTACACCGTCTGGAGCCTGCGCGCCGAGTGGGCCGGCGCCGCCGGGGAGTCGTTCGATCTGCGCGGCTCGCTGGTGTACGGCGTGGCGGTCGTGGCCCTGATGTACGGCTTCTCGCGGCTGCCCGAGGCCTTGGGCGGCTGGCTGATCGCGCTCGGGTTGGCGGCGGGCGTTGTCTTCCTGTGGTGGGAACGGCGTGTGGACCGCCCGGTGCTCGACCTGGAGCTCTTCCGGCAAAACCGCGTATTCGCCTTCTCCAGCCTGGCGGCGCTGATCAACTATGGCGCCACCGCTGCGGTGGCCTTCCTGCTCAGCCTATACCTCCAGTACATCGGGAGCCTCACGCCCAAGCAGGCGGGCACGGTGCTGATCGCCCAGCCGATCGTGCAGGCGCTGCTCTCGCCGCTGGCGGGACGCCTATCGGACCGCACCGAGCCGCGGGTCGTGGCGAGCATCGGCATGGCGATCACGGCCCTCGGCCTGACACTGCTGGCGCTGCTGGGGCCGGCCAGCTCTCTGAGCTATGTGATCGTCTGCCTCTTACTGCTGGGGTTGGGCTTTGCCTTCTTTTCCTCGCCCAATGCCAGCGCCATCATGGGCGCCGTGGAGCGGCGCTACTATGGGGTGGCCTCGGGGCTGATGTCCACCATGCGGACGTTCGGGCAGATGCTGGCCATGGGGCTGGCGCTGCTCCTGTTTGCGCTCTACATGGGGCGGGTGGCGATCACGCCGGACTACTATCCCCAATTCCTGGCCAGCGTCAAGACCACCTTTGGCATCTCGGCGGGATTCTGCGTGCTGGGCATCTTTGTGTCCCTGGCGCGCGGGCGGCGGGAGCAGGTTGGAACGCCGAGCTCCAGCTCGGCACGGCCAGTCTAGCCCAAAGCGGCGGCAACCCACCGCACTCCAAGAAGGAGCGCCGAGATCCAGATCCACATAGCCACGCCAGCGGAAAGCGGTGGCCGCCGCCGCACGTCAGGCTAAGCGTGCGCCTCTGCCTCCTGCCGGTAGGCCGACATATCCACGATGACGCCCTCTACGCGCGCCTTCTCGGCCGCAAAGGCCATCAGGTGGCTCTCCAGCGACGCGCGTGCGCTGGTCATCGCCACGCCCTCGCCGCGCAGGGCGGCCAGGAAGGCATTCATCAGCCCCGTGTCGCCACCCCCGTGTCCCCCGCTGACGCGACCAGGCCGGATCAGCTCCTCGGCGCCGGTCAGGTGATCGTAGATGGCGATCTCGTCGCTCTCCTCGCTGGCGCGCAGGGTGGCGCGCGTGCCGTCGTAACGCATGGTGCGCACATTGTTGTGCGAGTGGCCCTGCATGCAAAAGGCCACGGTCACGTCGCTCTCCAGCTCCATGTTGACCACCTGATGGTCGACCACGTCATTGTCGCAGCGGAACACGCAGCGGCCATAGGGTCCCTCGCGCAGGGCCTGCATGCGCCCCTCCACGCTCAGGTCCAGCGAGATCACATTCACCGGCCAGCCGGTGTGTTCTCCCAGGTAGAGCCGTGGGGCGAAGTAGGGACAGGACGCCTCGGCCGGGCAGCCATCGGTGCAACGCGCGGGTGCGCCGGGCGGCGCGTGCTCGGGGCGCAGGTGCGACAGCCGCCCGAAGGATGACAGCCGCCGCACAGGGGAGCCCAGGATCCAGTAGAGGATATCCATGTCGTGGCAGCACTTGGCCAGGATCATGGGCGCACTGGCCGCGCTGCTGCCCCAGTTGCCGCGCACGAACGAGTGGGCCATGTGCCAGCAGGCCACGTTCTCGCGGTGCTCGACTGTAATCACGTCGCCCAGCCTGCCCGACTGGACGATGTCGTGGAGTGTGCTCCAGAAGCGGGTGTAGCGCATCACGTGGCAGATCTGCAAGATGCGACCGGTGGCCTCGGCGGCCTGCACCAGCCGCACGCAGGCGGCCGGATCGGTGGCCATGGGCTTTTCCAGCAACACGTGATAGCCGCGCCCCAGCGCCGCCAGCGTCGAGGGCACATGCGTGCGATCCATCGTCGTGTTCAGCAGCGCTGGCGCGAGCTGCGGCTCGGCCAGCAGCGCCTCCCAGTCCCGAAACTGCCGCTCGGGCGGGATGGCGTGCCGCCGGGCAAAACGCTCGCGCCGGGCGTCATCGGGCTCGGCCACGGCCACAAAGCGGACCTGATGGGGATTCAACTCAGCATAGCGGCCATAGGCAAAGGTACCGCGGTTGCCGGCGCCCAGGAGGGCTAGTTCGATTGCTTGCATGGTGCCCCTCCAAGGTGTGCTCAGCCGGCGAGCAGGCCGCGCAGGTAGCTGACCGCCTTGGGCACAGCGCTGGCCTCGGGCTCGACCGCCTGGCCCTCATAGACGATGGACATCCATCCATTGTAGCCCACGCCGCGCAGGATCTCCAAGATGCGCGGATAGTCGATCCAGACCTCGACGCCACTCTGGATGCGGTAGATCTTGGCCCGCACGTGCACCGCATGGGGTGCCGTGAGGGCGATGCTGCCGTAAAAGTCGAGCGTGGGGTCCTCCACGCCCTCCGCGCCCGACGCGCCGGGCGAGCCGATGTACTGGCCGCAGTCCAGGATGTGTGTAAAGTAGGGGTTGTCCACCTCGCGCAGGATGCGCAGCACCTGCTCGCCGGTAGCGGTCAGGCAGCCGTGGTTGTGATTGTGTAGGCCGATCAGCACGCCCTTTTCCTGGCCATAGGCGGCCACCTCGCGCAGGCAGGGCATCATCCGCGCCCAGACCTGCTCCTCGGTGTCGTTGCCCCGCACCCAGGCCGCAAAAATACGCACCAGGGGGATGCCCATGAACGCGGCCACATCCACCCAGTCTTTCACCATCTGCACCTGCCCTGGGAGCTGCTCCTGCGGGCGGCCAAAGTCGTTGCTCACGCCGATGTAGGACAGCGCCAGGCCGCGACGTAGCGCCGCCATGCGGATGCCGCGCAGATAGGCCGGCTCGCGGGAGGCAAAGGCGCGGGTGTGGATGTCGATGCCATCGAGCCCCAGTTGGTAGGCCCGCTCGATAAAGCCCTCCAGGTCCAGCGTGCCCGCGCGGAACTCATCTTTGTAGCTCAGCGACATGCAACCTAGCTTGATCATGATCCTCTCCCCGTCGTGTGGTGTGATGGAACTTGGGGCATTATGCCCTATTTGGGGCAGGCGCCCAAATCGGGCAGTCCAGGGCAAGAGTGAGGGCAACCTCCGGGGGACGGCACGCTTTCTTTGCACTTGCCAGCGGCCAGGCGTTCGTTAGAATGCAAGCGCACGTCGATCCCAGTAGATGCTCTGCCGGAGCGGAGGGAGGGAGCACACGATGGATCTCGGGCACGCCATCGCACAGTGGAT
>JAFGLK010000536.1 GCA_016928125.1 Anaerolineae bacterium | reverse complement strand
GTCGGCCTGCTCTTGGCCAATCGGCATAGAAAGGAAAACACCCATGTCATCCGCGTCATCATCCGGCCTAGCGTCAGGCTCGACGCATGAGGGCGCCACGGTGTATCGCGACCTACCCTATGTGACCGACGGACATGCACGGCAGAAGCTCGATCTCTATCTGCCCGCTGCGGGAACGAACTGGCCTCTGATCGTCTGGGTGCATGGCGGCGCCTTTCGCGCGGGCAGTAAGGAGAATGGTGTCCCCCTGGAATACGTCGGCCTCGGCTATGCGCTGGCCTCGATCAACTACCGCCTCAGCCAGCATGCCCTCTTTCCGGCCCAGATCGAGGACTGCAAGGCCGCCGTGCGCTGGCTCAGGGCGCATGCCGGGCGGTTCGGCTACGATCCGCAGCGCGTGGGCGCCTGGGGACCGTCGGCGGGCGGCCACCTGGTGGCCATGCGCGGCACGGCTGGCCATGTCCAGGCCTTCGAGGTGGGCGAGCATCTGGATCAGTCGAGCCGCGTGCGGACTGTGGTGGACTATTTCGGGCCGACCGACTTTTGCCAGATGGATGCGTATCGCACGGCGGATGGGCAGGTCCACGATGCGGCCGACTCGCCCGAGTCCGAGCTGGTGGGCGGCCCGATCCAGGAGCATCCGGACCGCGTGGCGCGCGCCAATCCGATCACCTATGTGACTCCCGAGGCCCCGCCCTTTTTGATTATCCATGGCGAGCGAGACCCGTTGGTGCCCCACCATCAGAGCGAGCTGCTGGTGGCCGCGTTGGAGGCCGCGGGCGTGCCGGTGTCGTTCTACACCGTCCCGGGCGGCGGACACGGAGGCTTTACCGACCCGGTTGTGCCCGCCCTTACGCGGACCTTTCTGGACAGGCATCTGAGGCCCTGAGCCTCAGCAAGGGGCGCGCCGCGGACGTTCGTGGACCGTCAAGAATCGCTGCCAGCCCTCTGGGAGGTGGGAGACACGCGTGTCCCTCGTACTAACCGAGAACCTGACGAAAATCTATGGCCAGGGCGAGATGGCGGTGGTGGCGCTGGATCACGTGGACCTTAGCGTGAGCGCCGGTGAGTTTGTGGCCGTGATGGGGCCGAGCGGCTGCGGCAAGTCCACCCTGCTTCACCTGCTGGGAGGGTTGGACCGCCCCACCGAAGGGCGGGTGGTGATCGCCGGCCACTCGCTGGGCGATCTTTCGGATGACGCGCTCACCCGCCTGCGGCGCCGTGAGATCGGCTTTGTGTTCCAGTTCTACAACCTGATCCCCATGTTGGCCGCCGTCGAGAATGCTGCTCTACCCATCCTGCTGGATGGCGAGCCGACGGCCAAGGCCAAAGCCAGGGCCAGCGAGTGGCTGCGCCAGGTGGGGCTGGGCAACCGCCTGCACAGCCGTCCTGACCAGCTCTCGGGCGGCCAGCAGCAGCGCGTGACCATCGCCCGCGCCCTGGTGGCCGAGCCTCGCCTGGTGTTGGCCGACGAGCCCACGGGCAACCTCGATTCCCACGCCGCTGACGAGATCGCAGCGCTGCTACGGCAGGTAGCGGATGCCTGGGGGCGGGCCGTGGTGATGGTGACCCACGATGCCCGCGTCGCGGCCTACGCCGATCGCATCCTGTTCCTCAGTGACGGCGCGATCGTGGGCCAGGCGCAGCCCGACCGGGACGACGGTGCCGGCGCAGATTGGGTGGCCGAAAGGCTGCGTCAGATGGCCCGCGCGCCGCGTGAGGCCCCGAGTCCGTGAACCTTCAGCTCACCCTGGCGGCCCGCTATCTCTGGGGGCGCAAGCTCCGCACGGCGCTCACCACCCTCGCCATCATCTTTGGCACGCTGGTGATCTTTGGCATGAATACGATTCTGCCCGCCATGTTGCGCGCCTTTGAGGCCAACATGCTGGCCGCATCGGGGCAGGTCGACGTGAGCATTGCGCTCAAGACGGGCGAGGCCTTTCCTGAGAGAAGCCTCAGGCTCGTGCACACGGTGAGCGGCATCCGCGCGGCGGCGGGCTCGTTGAGGCGCACGCTGAATATCCCGGATGGCTACTATGGGCGGGCCAGCGTGGCCGCCCTCACCCTGACGGGCATCGATCCGCGGGATGCGGTCCTGCTGCGCAACTATCCTGTTCGGGCGGGGCGCTTCCTGAGGCCCAGCGACACCACGGAGGCTGTGATCTCCACCAGCCTGGCTGACGAGTTGGGGCGCGCCTTGGGCGACACGCTCAATCTGCCCACCACCGAGGGGACTGTGGAGTTGACCATCGTGGGGCTCCTGCCCGCGCGGGCCATGCCAGGCAATGAAGAGGTGTTGGTCACGCTTCCCTCGGCGCAGAAATGGCTCGATCTCCCCGAGCGCATCAACACCATCGAAATCAACCTCAACACCCTCGACCCCGCCTCAAGGGAGGCGATTGAGCGGGCTCTGCAGGCGCGGCTGGGTCCAGACTATACCCTGGACGCGTTGTCGAGCGGGACCGAGCTCTTTGCCAGCCTCCGAACTGGCCAGATAGCGTTCAACCTCTTTGGCTTCCTGGCCCTGTGCATGGGCGGATTCATCATCTTGAACACCTTCCGCACCGTGGTCGCCGAGCGCCGCCACGACATCGGGATGCTGAGGGCGCTCGGCGCCAGTCGCCGCACCATCATTGGGTTGGTGCTGGCCGAGGGGTTTATCCAGGGCAGCGTGGGCACGCTCATCGGCATCGCGGCGGGCTATGTGATGAGCGCTGTTCTGCTCAAGGCGATGGCGCCGATGCTCACCCAGTTCCTGCACGTGCAGATGGGCCGGCCTGTGGTGCGGCCGCAGTTGGTGATCATGACCGGCCTGCTGGGCGTCGGGGTCACGCTCCTGGCCGGTCTTCTGCCAGCCCTGAGCGCCAGTCGCGTGACACCGCTGGAGGCGTTGCGCCCCGTCCCGAGCGAGGCCCATCCGCGCGTCAGTGGCGCGGGCACGATCCTTGGCCTCTGCCTCGTGGGGTTGGCCGGCTTGGCCTTGCTCTCCGGCGAGCCCAAGCTGGCCGGGCTGGGCGGCCTGGCCTTTCTGGCAGGCATCCTGCTTCTGGCGCCGGCGCTGGTCAAGCCGATCGCGTCGGCGTTCAGCGCGCTCATCGCTCTGGTCTTCGCCCGCGAGAGCACGGGCGCCCTGGCCCGGGGGAACCTGACGCGTCAGCCCAGCCGATCCGCCATCACGGCCAGCGCCACCATGATCGGCCTCGCCATCATCGTGGGCATGGGCGGGCTGGTCTGGAGCCTCACTGGCGGCTTCCTGGACATACTCCAGCGCAGTCTGGGGAGCGACTATCTGCTCATGCCGCCCTCGGTGGGAGTCTGGGCTAGCGACGTGGGCGCCAAGCGCGATCTGGCGGCCAACCTGCGATCTATCCCGGGCGTGGGATTGGTGAGCACCATGCGCTTTGCGGTGACGACGGCCAATGGCAAGTCGGTCTCGCTGCTGGGCATCGACCCGGAGATCTATCCGCAGGTAGCGAGCCTCACCTTCCAGCAAGGGGACGCGACGAGCGCTTACGCGGCGCTGGCGCGCGGGCGGGCCTTGATCGCCAATGGCGTGCTCGCCGCGCAGGGCGGGCTTGCGGTCGGCGATCTCGTGCGGCTCGCGACCCCCACCGGCCAGAAAGAGTACCGCATCGTCGCCATCGCCGGCGACTATTTGAACGCCAAGATCCTCACGGCCTATGTCTCCCAGGCTAACATGGAAAGGGATTGGCGCAAGAGCGAGGATGTCTTTGTCCAGGTCAACCTGGCCAGGGGGGCCGACCCGCTGCGCGTGGAAGAGCGCATGCAGGCCGTGCTTGAAGACTATGCCCAGTTCAAGCTCGTCTCCGGCAGAACCTATTTCGAGGAGAACCGGCAGCTCTTTGATGCGGTCTTTGCGATCTATTTCGTCATCCTGGGTGTTTTGGCGTTGCCCTCGCTCATCGCAATGCTCAACACCCTGGCCATTGGGGTGATCGAACGCACCCGCGAGATCGGCATGTTGCGCGCCATAGGCGCGACCCGGCGCCAGGTGCGCCGCACCGTCATCGTCGAATCGCTGCTGTTGGCCGCCATCGGGACGGCCTTTGGGCTCGTGGCTGGCCTCTACCTGGGCTATGTGATGGTGTTGGGCCTGGGGGCGGGCGGATTCCCGGTGTCGTATGTATTCCCCTATGCCGGGCTGCTGGCCGCCGTGGCTGTCGGTCTGATCTTTGGGGTTTTGGCCGCGATGGTGCCGGCGCGTCAGGCCGCGCGCATGAACATCGTCCGCGCCCTGCGCTACGAATAGCCGCGATCCACCACACGCCAGCGGCTCTGCCCGCTGGCCATTCTCTGCTGTTGCGGGGCTTGCCCTCGCTCGTCACGCCTTTTACAATGTCGTCCATGAGCGGCGTGCGCCGCTCACGCGTCATCCACACCGATTCGATCGCATGGACGAGGGAGGCAATCCATGTCAAAGAGAAACAAGCCAAAAAAGGACACACAAGACACCACAGAACAGCTCGTGCAGAACGTCGAAAGCGCGGTGAACACCCGCTCGCGTCCCAGCGATCTGGTGATCACCGACCTGCGCGTGACCCGCGTCGCCGCGCCCTATGACTATATCCTGATCAAGATCTACACGAACCAGGATGTCTATGGCATCGGCGAGAGCCACGAGTCGAGTCACATCGAGAATGTCCTGCAGTACAAGTCGATGTTGCTGGGCCAGAACCCGCTCAACGTGGACATGCTCCACAAGGCCATGAAGCCCCACGCCCATCACGGCACCCAGGGCGGCGGCATCTCGGGCATCGAGATGGCCCTGTGGGACCTGATCGGGCGCGTCTACGGCGTTCCCGTCTACCAGTTCTTCGGGGGCAAGTATCGTGACCGGATTCGGCTCTACGCCGATACGCCCTCGCCCAAAAAGAACACGCCTGAGGGGTATGCGCAGCGCGTGGCTGAGCGCAAGGCCATGGGCCTCACGCTGATCAAGTTCGATACCATGCTGCACCATCTCAAAGAGATCGACAAACGCGTCGTCATCGGCCAGCCCAACCAGTACGACTATGCCGCCTCGCGCTCTGGGGCGCGCGGCCTGGTCGGCACGCAAGTGACCCAACGCTACCTCGACCTGATGGTCGAGATCGTCGCCGCGGCGCGTGAGGCGGCTGGCCCCGACATTCCCCTGGCCCTGGATCATTTTGGGCCGCTCACGGTCAAGGATGGCATCCGTATGGGACGGGCGCTGGAGGCCTATGACATCGCCTGGCTCGAGGACATCATGCCGTGGGAGGATTGGCGAGGAAACAAGAAGGTGACCGACAGGATCAACGTGCCCACGGCCCTGGGCGAGCAGGTCTATCTGCTCAGGTCGATGCGCAAGTTGATCGACCACCATGCGATGGACATCATGCATCCCGACATGTCGCGCCTGGGCGGCCTGGCGGAGCTCAAGCGCACCGCTGACTATGCTGAAGAACAGGGCATCCCCACGGTGTTGCACTGCGCCGGCTCGCCGGTGATGTTCATGGCCAACATTCACATGGGGGCGACGATCCGCTCGCTCATCGCGCAAGAGATCCACTCGCTGGACATCCCCTTCTGGCGCGACCTGGTGACCGGCCTGCCCGAGCCTTTCATGGAAGGCGGTTATGTGAAGGTGCCTGACAAGCCCGGCCTGGGCGTCGAGCTCAACGAGGAGGTTATCAAGGAGCACCTGCGCTTCTATGGCTACTTTGACCCGAGCGACGATTGGAACCTGCCCAAGCTCGGCTGGTGGATCCCCAAGCCGGGCGAGTTCGACGACTGATCCACGCTATGGCCGGGATGGGAGAGCGACACACTTCCGTCCCGGCTCGGCTGTGTGCGCGCCGCGGCGCGAAGGAGGTCTACGTGAGTTCACCCAGCTACGACCGGCCCAATATCCTGTTGATCATGGCCGACCAGATGACGCCTTTTCTGACCGGCGCCTATGGCCATCCGGTGGTGATGACCCCCAACCTGGATCGCCTGGTCGAGGAGGGAGTCCGCTTTGACGCCGCCTACAGCTCGTGCCCGCTCTGCGCGCCGGCGCGGGCCTCATTGATGACCGCCCAGTACATCGCTCACTGCAAGGTGTGGGACAATGCGGCGCCTCTGGCCTCGGATCAGCCGACGGTGGCCCACTATCTCACCTTGGCGGGCTATGACACGGTGGCCAGCGGCAAGCTTCACTACATCGGTCCCGATCAACTGCATGGCTTTCGCACGCGCCTGACCACCGACAGCTACCCGGCGTCGATGGCCTGGCTGCCCACGCCTAAGCGCAAGCCCGGGGAGCGGGTCCTCGACCGGCGCCAGCACGCGCGCAGCTATGCCCTGCCCAATGCGGGGGTGCGCACCTGGTCCACATATCTGGCCTACGACGAGGAGACCGAGTTTCGCGCCATCGAGTATCTGCGCCAGCGGGGCATGGCCCGCGAACGCGGTGAGGAGACCGCGCCCTTTTTTCTGACCGTCTCGTTCCACTGCCCGCACGATCCTCACCACGTCACCCAGGAGCTCTGGGACCTGTACGAGGGGGCCGAGATCGAGATCCCGCACTATCCGGCGAACATGGAGGAGACCTACTCGGCCATGGATCGCTGGCTGAACGCCTACCATGGCACTGACCGGATCGATATCAAGAGCCCGGAGAGTCTGCGCGCCCTGCGCCGGGCCTACTATGGGCTGGTCACCTCGGTGGATCAGCGCGTGGGACATGTGCTCAAGGCGTTGGAGGACGCCCGCCTGGCCGAGAACACGATCATCCTCTTCACCGCCGACCATGGGGACATGCTGGCGGAGAAGAATATGGTCCAGAAGCGCTCGTTCTACGAGTTCTCCTGCCGCGTGCCCTTGATCTTTCGCTTCCCCGATGGCTGGCAGGCAGGTGTTACCTGTCGGCAGCCGGCCTCGCTGGTGGACATCGTCCCCACCATGCTCGACCTGGCCGGCGTCGAGGAGCATCGCCCCATCGACGGACATAGCCTGCTGCCCTGCATGGGTGGCGAGGAGCGCGATCGCGTGGTCTACTCCGAGAGCCACACCAACGGCGTCTATGCGGTGTGCATCATGGCCCGGCAGCACGAGTTCAAGTATATCTACATCCATGGCGAGAAGGATCAGCTTTTCGACGTGGAGGCCGACCCGGGAGAGTGGCACAACCTGGTAGACGATCCGGCCTATGCCCAGGTAGCGCAGGGGATGCGCGATCAGATTCTCAGCCGTTTTGATCCCGACGCCATCGAGGCCGAACTCCAGGAGAGCCTACTGGCCCGGCCCATCGTGCACCAGGCGACCGTGGCGAACGACACCCACTGGGATCACTTTCCCTACTTTGACGCGACCAAGCAGTACGCACGATAGAGAAGCAAATCCTCTCTGGTGGAACGCTCTGCGTTCCACCAGAGAGGCCAGCACAATCGAAGACATCGCTGTCTAGAGGTTCGGCTGGCGTGCGCACTCCAGTCCCTCACTTTGGCGGATCTAGCCGCACATCGTTGCGGGCCAGATAGGCCTGACGTGTGAGAGCCAGATCGTAGCACACACTGGCCTTGCTTCCAGGGGGTTGCGCGATCGAGCCCACGCGGACGTAGCCATTCCTCTCAAAGGCCCGTTGGGACCGCACGTTATAGTCAGCGATAAAGAGCCCATAGACCAAGTCCGCCTCGCACACCTCGAAGGCACAGCGCGTCAGCAGCGCGATGATTCGCGTGCCCCAGCCCTGGTCCCATAGAGCCTTCTCGCCGATCATCAGGTCGATGCGTTGGACATCAAGTCCAGGATGCGCCGCCAGCACGCGCGCCAGGTTCATCTCCTGAAGCCAGCACTCGCCGATCGGCTCCCCCTCAAGCTCGACCATGAAGACGTAGGCATGTTGCGAGCCGCCGCGATAGAGCTTGCGCATCGCCTCCATAGGCCAGGAGGTGATATCGTCGCCCTCGGAGTAGTAGAGCACCTCCGGATCGTTGTTCCAGCGGAAGAGGATGTCCCAGTCGTCTTCATTCATCGGCCGGAGCAGAAGTGGCCCATCTCGCAGGTGATATGTGTGCGATCGGAGTCTCATGCGGGGTCTGCCTCACTCTGGAGCCAGTCCGGCGCGAGCCGACGATACTCCCGCTCCAGAATGCTCATGATCACGTCGTCTTGCCACTCGCCCGCGATGAGCGCCCCCTCGCGCTCGATCCCTTCGCGCTGAAAGCCGCACTTGACGTAGCAGGCGATGGCGCGGGTGTTGTAGCATAGCACGCGCAGGTCCACGCGGTGCAGCCCCAGCACATCAAAGGCGTAGCCCAACACCAGGCGCGTGGTCGTCGTGCCATAGCCGCGCCCCCAGGCAGTGGGATCAAAGATGCCAATCGCGTAGCGGGCGCGGCGATCCAGTGCGTTCAGCGCATGCAGGCGAGCATGTCCGATGCAGCGGCTCTCGACCACGATGACCCAGGCGTAGGGCTCGACGGCCAGGCTCTCGTACCAGCTTTGGGCCTGCTCCGCCGTCATGGGCCGCACATGGCGAGGGTCGCCGCCGCACAGGCGCACATACTCGGGGTCGCGGCCCATGCGCAGGCGATCCTCTTGGTCTTCAGGCCGTGATCGACGAAGCAAAACCGGGCCTTGCGATAGGCTGATGAGGGATTGCACGGAAACGCTCCGGGAGCTGGGACTTGTCGGCTTTGGCCGGTACGCCACGCACGCGCACTGCGGTGGAAAAGGCGAGGCGAGACGGAACGAGCCCGCGCCCTTAGGCCCCCTTGATGACGGCTCGATAGCCAGAAAGGATCAGAGTTATCCCAAAAGCTCCTGCTATGGCATAGCGCATGGCCTCTGGCAGGAACAACACCAAGATCCCCATCATGACCAGCCCCCCGATGAGGGGCAACAGACGCAGCAGGAAGGGCAGAACGAGGATCAGCAGGCCGGCGGCAGCGATGGCTCTCAACCCGAAGGATGCCTCGCCGGCCGCCGGCACGCCGGGGCGAACGCCGAGAGCGCCCAGCCCGAGCAGGAGCGCCATGAGCAGACTCAATAGCGTGAACCAGCCCCGCGTACGCAGCGCTGTCAAGAACCAGGCCGCTCCTCCCACGCCCAAGGCAGCAAGAAGCCACCCGGGAATCTGCTCCGGCATCGACACTCCCCCAGGACTCCATCGGGCCCGAGGGCCATGGGCCCTGGCGGCCCCGCCGAGTCACTCGCTCCGGCAAGCTGTCTCTATGATACCATCACGCCCCGGTGCGCACAAAGGCGAGACGCGCCGACAATGGCTCAGCGCGCGTACCTGCTTTCATAGAGCACCGCCTCATAGGGCGCACGGCGTCCTGGGCAGACCTCACGGGGGCAGAGCTGGCAGCTTGCGAATGACTCCTCGGTCGCAAAACGAATGCCCGAGACCGATTTGTTGGGCTCCATCAGGCAGCTGTCGGTCAGGCGCACGCCGATATCGGCCTCCGGATCGCCCAACAGCCGAAACAGGGGCCGCTGCTGGGGCAAGGGCCAATCGGCCAGCGAACCCGGGTTCATGGCCGACGTCTCCCCGGGGGCAAAGCGTGCTTCAAGGTCGTCCATGAGCGCGCGGATCGCCTGGCGCAGCGCCATCTCTTTGATGACATCCAGCCAGTAGGTCAGCAGCAGATCATCTTGCCTCTGGGCCTTGAACCAGGCATCGAACTCAGGCCCGCACGTGGCGATGTAGGGGAACACGTGGTAGCACGCTTCCAGGTTTACGCGCAGCACGCGGCTGTGGAAGGTGATACCCTCGATGGTCACCTCTTCGTCCTGTTTGTCGGTCACATAGGCCAGGCCGTAGAGCGCCCGCGGGCGGGCGATGGAGCGCACCTGCTCCATAAAGTCCTCCACCTCGTCGGCGGCGCTGCTGCCCGGCTCGATATGCAAGCGATTCATCAGCGCAGCCATGTCTGGATCAAAGGCGATGCGCTCCAGGATGATTTTCTCCATGCTCTCTCTCCGCACAGGTTAGGGGTGATGGGGTGGATTCTAGGTCATCTCGGCTCCAGCGCCTAATTGCTCCAGCCCCGCGCCGTGTGCCGGTGTATGGCGCTAGCGCGCCAAGATCTGGCAGGCCAGCGTGAGTGTCTCGCCCGCGGTGGCGAGCTTGTTGCGATCGAGCGTCTCGACGCGATCCTGAGGCGTGTGAGTCAGGCTGGGGTTGGGCCAAAAGAGCAACGCGCTCGGCAGGCGCTGCTGGCGTAGGATCGTGTGGGTGTTCGCCTCTCCCGACTTGCCCAAAGAGACGCGCCGCTCGAGCAACTCACCGGCCAGGAGCATGGCCCCCGCCAGAGGGTCGTCTTCGCGCTCCACGTCCACGTTGAACCAGTAGCTGCGCGCCTCGCCCAGGCTATCCAGTACAATGATCTGCCCCGGTCGGTCGGGCAAGATGGGCGCTGTGGTGCCATAGCGGCGCGCGCTGGCATGATCCACCTCCTCAGCGCCCAAGGCTATAAAGTAGATAGGACGGGCGGGGGGGCGGCCACTCTGGTGCCAAAGGCGCGCCACCTCGAGCAACGTCGCCACGCCCGACACCCCCTTGTTGGCGCCGGGATAGAGGGTGCCGTCCGGCAGGGCGCCAACCCCGTCGTAGTGCGCCATGATCACCAGGGCGCTAGCGCTCGGATCGCTGCCCGGCAGCCGGCCGATCACATCCCAGGCAGTTGCGCCCTGCACGACGCTCAACGGGACGCGCAGTTCAGCGCGCAGAGGAAGGAGAAGAGCCGGCGGCGCCATGCGCACATCGGCCAGCGAATAGCCGGCAAGCTCCAGAATGGCCTGCCAGGTCTCCTCGGTGATCTCGGCCGTAGGGATGGTCTGGCGCTCGATGGCCTCGGCGTATAGCGTGCGCTCATCCACGACATAGTGCGGACGCACCACGATGCAGCCGCCCGCCTCGTGTGCCTGGGCCTCTGCCGCCAAAGCGACGGGATCACCACGAGAGTCGGTCACGGCGATGCGCCCGCCCAGTCGCATCTCTTCCCCAAAGCCGTGCACAAGCCACACCACTTGCCCATCTACGGCGCCATCGCCGGCGTGCCCGCCCACCAACTCGCGGAACTGACCGGGGAAGGTGAAGGCGATCTCCTGATCCCCATCGCCGCGCACGCGCAGAACAGGCGTCTCCGCCAACTCGCCATAGCTGACCGGCACGGGGTGGAGATAGGAATCCTCTGGATCGATAGGCCCCAACCCCAAGGCGGCCATGCGTTCGGCGATCCAGCGGGCGGCGCGCTCCGCCTCGGGACTTCCGGCTCGCCGCCCCGTGAGCTCGGGCGCCGTGAGCGCCCCGATCGTGGCCAGCACCCGCTCGACATCGAACGACCGCGCTACGTCGAGCTCTGCCTGCGACACCCCACCGTGGGCAAGCAACTGCTCCCACCCGGGCAGCCACACCTCCCAGGCGAGGCCGGTGGCGGTCCGGAACGCCTCCCGCCAGCTCTGCCCGCGGCCCAAGGCGTCCAACAGATGCTCGAGGGCCCTGCCGCCTCCCTCGATGGCCACTCGTTCCACCAGATAGAGCGCCTGACCCTGCAGGACCTCGCGCTCGCTCGCGGACAGGCTGTCAGGCTCGGGCATACCCCCCCAATCGTAGAGCCCGTCAAAGCGTTGCGCCTCGCGCGCCGTCTCAATCAGGTCCTTCAGCTCGCGGGCGCGTGGCGACTCGCCACGGGAGGCCAGATAGAGCGCGATCCCCTCCTGGAGCCACGCGGGCACCTCCGGGCGTTGCGCCAGCACCATGCGCGCCAGCGCCTCGATGAGGGTGGGGTATACTGAGTCGATGTCTTGGGGACGCGCCAAGAAGACGACGTGCTGGGGTATGTACCAACTCTCGCCGGCGCGAGGCCCGTACAGAGCGGCCTGCCAGTCCGTCATGGCCTGATCAGGATATAGCTGTACGTGGATCTCGGATCGCGCAATACAGCCCAACGTGGCGCAGACCTGGTCGTAAGCCGTCTCCGTCGTCCGCAGCAGGGTGGCCTCATCTCCCCGGGCTTCGAGGGCATAGAGCTTCACCCCTTCCCCGGCCCATATCCTCCAGTCTGGCCCCACGGCGCGCCAGGCCTCGCCTTCCCGCGTGAAGCGCAGAGTTATCTCGTGTTGCCCACTTTGAGACACCTTGGGATGCCTCGCCAGCACAGTCACCCGCGCGACAGCTCTGTCTCCCGACGCCTCAAGCACCTCAGCCTCGAGCTGGTAGCGTTGGAAGGGTCGCTCGTCCAGCGCCTCGAACCAGCGCAAGGCCTGCTCGGCATAGATCGGGTCGAGGTCAGCGATGCCCTCAGCGTAGGCGGCCCGGTCGAGAGCTCGCACGGCCGCTTCGCGCTCGCGAACCCAGGCGGCCAGGCCCTCACGCGCTGCCTGTAGCGGCGCAAGGTAGGCCGCCTCCCAGCCTTGGCGCAGGCTCTCAGGCGTGAGGCCCAGCGCAGCCAGCCCCGACTCCAGATTTCTGCCTCCCCACGCTGCGGCCAGCGCCCTGAGGCCACTCACTCCATGGTCTGCGATGAGCAGATCGACCAGGGAGTAGGCGATCGCGGTCTCCCCGGAATCGAGCGGCGCGCCTGTCTGGATGAACTCGGTAACCGATGCCGTTGCCGGGATGCGACACACTTGCTCACGGCGCAGGGCCTTGGCCGAGTCGCCGGCGGCCGCCACCTCAAGCCAGCCCGCCAGACCCGCACGTAGCCACTCACCCTCACCGCGCGGCAGCCCCCAGGCGTCTAGCAACAACGAGGCGGCCGTGAGCGTCACGGATGCGCCGGCCGCCACCGGCAGCCCGGCATAGGCGGGCAACGGGTAGCCGAGCGACGCAGGCGCCAGCCAACGGAGCGCACGCTCGTCTGGATAGATAGTCAGCGTGAGCGCAGGCAACTTGTCCAGGTCCAGAGCGCCCCCTGCACGGGTATAGCTCTCTTCGAGGCTTTCCAGCCATTCCTTGGCCTCCTGAGTTGGATGCACCGAGTCGGCGTTCAGGTGCGCTGTGGTCGTAAGGACCTGGGCGGGCCAGGCGCTGAGCCACTCTGACCCGCGACGCACCCATCGGGTGGGATACCGCGCGCCCAGCCGCTGCCCCTGCGCATCCACGGCCACATCCTCTACCCAGGCCACCGCATCTGCATCTCCAACGACCACGCTCTGAAGCGTTGAGGTGTAGCTCTGTCGGATTTCCAGCGTCTGCGCATCGAACCAAGCCAGCGCGTACGCCGCATACTGGGGATCCTCAGGGTCGCAGAGCGCGGCCCAGGCCTCCCGTTCCTCCTGCCTGAACGCCTCGGCCCGACG
Organism: Anaerolineae bacterium; assembly: GCA_016928125.1. The sequence continues at coordinate 959 of JAFGLK010000536.1, read as the reverse complement.
GCGCATGGCGGCCTCGATCTGCGGCGCCTGCGTGGCCAGCGCCATGGCGGCGTGAGCCGTGAGCGCGCCAGCTTGCCACAGACGCTCAGGCTGCAAGGTCTGCCACACATCCTCGGGCGTATGATAGTAGGGTACGTCGCCGTCATCCCAGATGAGCAGGCTGGCCGGCACCCCAGCCTCCATGAAAGGCGCATGATCGCTCATCCCGCGAAAGGAACTGGGCCGCACCGGCACGCCGAGCAAGCTCGCACTATGGCCCAGTTGACGCGCCACCGGGTCCCCCCGTGGCTCAGTGCTGAGGGAAACAAGCTCGGCCTCATTGGCAGGAGCAAGGCCGTCGATGGTCATTGTCCCCGTCGTGGCGAGGCCCACCATATCGAGCTGGATCATCCCCACCGTATGCCTCAGCGGATATACGGGATGCTCCGCATAGTAGCGCGACCCCAACAGCCCCTGTTCCTCCCCATCCCAGGCGGCCAGGAGCACGGTGCGCTCAGGAACATAGCCTTGCTCGCGCCACGACCGGGCGATCTCGAGCAGCACGGCCACGCCCGAAGCATCGTCGTTGGCGCCCGCATAGTGGTCGCCATTCGGGTCCAGGCCCAGGTGGTCATAGTGGGCGCCGAGGATGAGGACCTCGTGGCGTCGGGCAGGATCTGCGCCAGGCAGAGCGCCCAGCACGTTCTGCCCTTGAACCTCGCCCGGCTCATCCATGAGGACCTCCAGGCGGACGCGCGTGGCCAGTGGTAGGGAGCGATACAGGATGGTCAGGTCATCGAGCGAATAGCCGCTACCTTGCACGAGGGCGGCGGCCACGCGCTCGTTCACGATCATAACGGGCAAGGAGCGTTCCAGCCACGGTGCCTGCCGATAGGTGCGCTTGTGCGTCAGTTGGTGGGCATCGGGGTTCAGAAGCAGCAGCCCGCCGGCGCCATGCTCGACCGCCTGGCGCATCACCT
>JAFGLK010000078.1 GCA_016928125.1 Anaerolineae bacterium | reverse complement strand
TACTTGCGATCTACCGGATAGTCCTCGTCGTCAATCTCGACCACCCATTTGCAGCGCACGGGGCAGCCATAGCAGGTATCGCGGTCTACAGTGATGGTATCCAACACGGTCTCAGCGGAGAGCTTCTCAAAGCTCTCAAAAGTGCCTTGCTGGAAGTTGCGCGTCGGCAAGCCGCCCACGCCCTGATTGACCCGCACCATACGGCTGGTGCCCAACGTGGAAAAGACCGCCGAGCCGGTCTCTTGATAGTGATCGCGGAACCACCGGCCCAACTCGTTGACCTTGTCCCGATCAGTCACGGGCGGACGCTGGCTGCCGCGCACGGCCACCGCGCGGAGATGCTTGGAGCCCATCACGGCGCCCATGCCGGTGCGCCCAGCGGCCCGTGTGGCGTCGTGCACCACGTTCGCGACGAGAACCTGATTCTCGCCCGCCGGCCCACACTGTGAAACGCGGATCCACCTGTCGCCCAGCTCTGAGCGGATCTGCTCTTGCACATCGTGGGTCTCTTGGCCCCACAGATGCTCCGCCGAACGGAGCTCGACGTGATCGTCCTTAATCCACAGGTACACCGGTTTGGGCGCCACGCCCTCAAAGATGATCAGGTCCCAGCCCGCGCGCTTGAGCTCGGCTCCGAAAAAGCCCCCGGCCTCCGATCCGGAGAACCCCCCGGTAAGCGGCGATTTGGCTCCGATCATGTGGCGTCCGCCGCCGGCCAGAGGCTGGCCCGTGACCGGCCCGGTGGCGTAGATCAGCTTGTTGTCCGGCCCGAGAGGGTCCGTGCCTGGCGCCAGCTCTTTGAGCAGGTAGTAGGCGATGAACCCCCAGCCCCCCACGTAGCGGCGCAGGAAGAGATCGTCCAATGTCTCTATGCCGATTGCGCCGGTGCTCAGATTCACACGCAGGCCTTTGCCCCAGTGTCCGTAGCTCATGAAACCTCCTCACAGTGATTCCCTGTTCAGCGCCAGCGCGCTCGAGCCGCAGGCTGCTGGCCATTATAGATCGTGCACCCAATGGGTCAATCGCGAGGCCTCGTCTCACAAGGGCAGGCCGACCCAGCGCCGCTCTGCATCCGCCAGACGCGCCCCCTCGAGCACCTCCTGCACCCTCATGCCCTCGTAGAAACCCGGGGAAAAGCTGAACGGGCCCTCGGCGCGGTACGCCTCGATAAAGTCCATCAACACGCCTCGCCGGGCGCCTGGCTCGCCAGGGATCAGCCCTTGATGGGCCTCGGGGACCAGGATCGTGGTATAGGGCCTGTCGCGGGTGCCGCCCTGGCGGAGCACGTGGTAGCCCTCTAGATGCTCGGGCTCCAGATGGACCTGCAGCTCATAGGAATGCTGCTGGTCGTAGATCAGCCCGCCCTTGCTGCCATAGATCTCGACGCGCTGATCAAAGCCGCGCCCCGTGAAGACATAGCCTCCGTACACATAGCCCAGAGCGCCGTTGCCATAGCGCACCAGCAGCAATCCCTGATCCTCCGTGCTCACCCGCATAGGCAGGCCCGTGTCGCGATCGATCCGGTCGGGATAGTGGATGGCCATCTGGGCGGCGACCGCCTCGATGGGCGCGTCGAGCCACCACATCATCATGTCGATGATATGGGAGCCCATGTCGCCCAGGCCGCCGAAACCCGCCTTTTTCCCGTCATTGCGCCAGGTGCCGGGTCGCTCACCATATTGGGTGCCACCGGCCGCGTAGATGGCCGAGACATAGTGAATCTGCCCTAGCGCGCCGCGATCGATGATCTCCTTGGCCAGGCGGGCCGCCGGCGTGCGCCGATGGGAAAAGTTGACGCCCGTCTTGAGGCCCTTGACCTGAGCCGCCTCGTGCATCTCAGCCGCCTGGGCGTAGGTGAGGGCCAGCGGCTTCTCACAGTAGATGTCCAGGCCACGCTCGATGGCCGCCATGACTACGGGGTAGTGCATGTCGTTGCTGGTGCACACGCTCACCAGATCCAAGCTTTCCAGCGCCAACAGCTCACGATAGTCGTGAAACACCTGCGCGATGCCGTGCTGCGCTTGCATCTGCTGCAAGGCGACGTCGCTCACATCGCAGGCAGCCACCACCTGCACATTCTCGCAGCGCAGGTAGTTGGGCACATGATAGTTGCGGGCAATGCCACCCGCGCCGATGATCCCGACGCGTAGGGTTTTGGCGCTCATTTCCTCCTCCTCACCGCATTGCGTGACGGTCCGACGCTCAGACCCGGGTGGAACGCTCCAGTATGAACCCTGGCTGAGCTCTATGGCGCGCGGTTGATCCAGTCGATATGAGCCTTCCCGCTGCCGTCCAGTGTCACCTTGGAGCTTCCGCAAAAGTCGAGTCGGAAATCCACTTGCTCCATGGCGCGCCAGTCGTGGCCCAGCCAGTTGAGCAAGAGCAAGCTGATGGTGCTGTGATGACCGACGATGGCGACCGCCTCCAGACGATTCGCGGCCGCGTAGAGCTGGATGCGAGTCAGTGCCCCGCTGATGCGGCTGTAGGCCTGTCGGTAAGCCGTCTGAAGCTGCGCGGGGGTCCATGACGAGACCAATGGCCCCGCTGTCGGCTCGCCCAGCAGATCGTCGAGGGTCAGGTCCTCGAGTTCATCCAGGTCCCACCGTTCCGTCAGGGGCAGCCTGTCGCTGATGGCATCGGCGGTCTCTGCGGCGCGCCGCATGGAGCTGCTGCACAAGAGGCCGATGTCCCAAGTCTCGCACTGGGCCGCGATGCGGGCAGCCTGGGCGTGACCTTCCTCCGATAGAGGTACCGAATAGGGATCTACGGCGTGTCGCCGATCGATCTGGCCGTGTCGGATGAGATAGATCTCCATGGGGCTCGCTTTCGTCTGGTCGTTCGTGCTGAGTAGGCCGTATTCTAGGTCGGCGGCGCGCCGGGGTCAAACGAGGGCCGATGCTGCGCCTTGGCCGTGTCTGCCGTGGTTGCGGGCGGCATAGCTTGTCCCTTTGGGATGTTTGCTCATTGGGCACATGACCCATTGGCGTCGCCAAGGTAGGCTGCTGCGTATCGCACAATGGCTCGTCTCGTCCGAGCTTGACGGGACGTATCTCGGCCGATATGCTTGGCCGAAGGCAGGGAGGCGCTCGTCGGCCTCACAGAGAAGGAGGCACCCATGTCAGAGGCTCGCTCAGAGTTGGCCCACATCTCCACCTCGCGTCACAAAACACCGCGCCAAATGGCCTACAAGGTGCGTCGTCCCAACGTGCTCTTTGTCATGTCTGATCAGCATCGACATGACTGGATGGGTTGCGCCGGGTTGGGGGCTGTGGAGACGCCGAATTTGGATGCCCTGGCCAGCCGCGGCGTGCGTTTCACTCAGGCCACCTGCAACAGCCCTCTCTGTGCGCCAACCCGCGCCGCCCTGGCGACCGGGTTACGTCCACCGCGCTGCCACGTTCTGGATAACGCATATAGCCTCGACCTGGAGGCCTGGAATGTGTATCAACATCTGCGCCGCTATGGCTATCGCACGGCGCTGTTTGGCAAGCTGGATCTGCACAAGCCCCAGATGTACAACGGCGTCCACGGCGATCTGCCCGTCGTCTACCAGCTCGGCTTCACAGATCCGTTTGAGGCGGAGGGCAAGCAGCACGCCGCCCAGGAGGTGTATCTCCATCGCGACGGCGAGCGGGTCCGGCTGTCCCTCGGGCCCTACCAACACCATCTGCAGGCCAAGGGGCTTTTGGAGGCCTTCTCGGCGGACTATGAATGGCGCTATACCCAGCACGAGCACTATGCCGAGCCATCGGTGTTGCCGCTCGAGGATTACGAGGACCACTGGATCGGGCAGAAGGCCTGTGATTACCTGCGCGGATTGGGCGACGACTCGCCCTGGTTCACCTTGGTGAGCTTTGTGGGGCCACACAATCCCTGGGACGCCCCACGAGAATATCTCGAGCCCTATCTAGATGTGCCGATGCCCGCGCCGGTGCCGGATCCTGGGGCCGATCGGGCGGCCTGGGTGCAACGCCAGCAGGAGGAGATGAGCCGCGGAACGACGGCCGTCACGGCCCAGCAGATGCGCCAGAACTACTCCGCCATGGTGACCCTGGTCGATGGCTGGGTGGGCGAGTTACTCGAGATCGTGCAAGAGCGCGGCGAGCTGGAGAACACGCTGGTGGTATACGCCTCGGATCATGGAGAGATGCTGGGCGATCTGGGGCTGGTGCACAAGTCGCTGCCCTACGAGCCGGCCGTGAGGGTGCCCCTGATCCTCGCTGGTTGGGGTGTGCCCTCGTTGCCTCCTAGCGACGCCCTGGTCGAGTTGTTTGACCTCACTCCGACGCTGCTGGATCTGCTGAGCTTGCCCATCCCGGCCGGGCTGGATGCGCGCTCTTTCCTGCCGCTGCTGCGCGGCGAGACCCAAGATCATCGCGATGTGCAGATCGCGCAGCTGCCTTTTGTGACCTGCGTGCGCGACCGACGCTTCAAGGCCGTGTCGAGCCCCAACGACCGCCCCGAGCTGTACGATCTGGAGGTCGATCCCCATGAGCAGCGCAATCTCTATGATCAGCAGGGCCAGGTCTACGCTCGTTTGATGCAACGCCTGCACGAGGAGCTCTCCGGGGGGATGGCACTGAATGCCTGACGCGCTGCGCGGCTCGCGCTAGGCCAGGCGGCGCCCCAGCAACACGCTCAGCAGGGCCTCGATCCCAAGAAGCAGCGCGCCGACAGCCAGGTCTAGCAGCGCGGTGAGCCCAAAGGCGAAGATGAGTGTGCGCGCGAGTTCGGCCAGCCAGACGATGATCCCGGCGGGTATGGCGGCCAGGGCGCCCGCCGCATAGAGCACGATCAGCAAGACCAGCAGATAGAGCCCCAGTATGCGCCAGGCCGCGCGATCGCTGGCGCTGGGCAGCATGGCATTGCTGATCGCCAGCAACAGATAGATCCAGAGCCAGGCATCCTGGGCGCTAAAGACTTGGCGCAACACGGTGGGCCATTTCGCCAGGGTCTGGGCGCTGTCGAGAGCCAGGCCAAGACGCGCGCGCGCCACCCAGAGCACCGCCAGCGTGCCGCTGATGAGCGGCGCCAAGCCAATCAAGCTCTGGCGCACCGGCTCGCTGGAGCCGATCTCCACGCCCCCGAAACGTACGCGTTGGCTCCCAGCGGCGGCGGGTCCCAGCAGGATGCGCCCTGTGCGCACTCCCAAGAGCTTGGCCATCGCCCAATGGCTCAGCTCGTGCAGCACCGTTCCGGGCAACAGCAGGAAGAAATGAATGTACAGAGTCGCCTGCAGGTCATTCGTTACCAGCATGGCCAGGCGCTGCAGACGCACCGCGAACCAGCGCGTCATGCCGACCAGGGCGGCCAGGCTCACCAGGAGCCAGACCCAGAGGAGGTGCTGCGCCATCCCGGGCCGATGATCAGCCGAGCTCTTGGGCTTGATCCAAGGGCAGACCCTTGGCCTGGGCCGAGAGGCGCACGATCGCGCAAAAGTCAGCCGCCTGCAAGCTAGCGCCCCCGATCAGGGCGCCATCGATGTTGGGCTGCGACATGAGCTCGAGCGTGTTGCCCGGTTTGACGCTGCCCCCATACTGGACGCGAACGGCCGCCGCCGTGGGCTCGTCGTACAGCTTGGCCACCTGAGCCCGCACCACCGTCCCACACACCCGCTCGGCCTCCTCGGCCGTGGCGGCCAGACCAGTGCCGATGGCCCAGATCGGTTCATAGGCGATGATCAGGCCGGCCACCTGTTCTGCGGTCAGGTCTTTCAGCGCGGCGCTCACCTGATCGGCGACCCAGCTCTCGGTCTGGTCAGCTTGGCGCAGCTCCAGGCTTTCGCCCACACACACGATGGGCGTGAGCTGATGGGCCAGGGCGGTCTTGATCTTGCGATTGACCGTCTCGTCGGTCTCATGAAAATATTGCCGTCGTTCCGAGTGGCCAATGATCACATAGTCAGCGAACTCGCGGATCATGGGCGCAGAAACCTCGCCGGTGTAGGCCCCGCTCTCCTCCCAGTAGAGATCTTGGGCACCCACGCCAAGATCGGTGCCCTTGAGGGCACGTGCTACGTCGGCGATGGCCATGAAGGGCGGGCAGAACACCTTGTCCACGCCGTTGACGGCGAGGAGATCATCCTTGGCCGCCGCCACCAGCTCGAGCGCCTCGGCGACGGTCTTGTGCATCTTCCAGTTACCTGCCAGGATGGGCACGCGCATCACACCTACCTCTTTCTCGTAGAGTCAAAGCGCTGACATGTTAGCACAGGACGTGCGAGCTGCCAAGG
>JAFGLK010000535.1 GCA_016928125.1 Anaerolineae bacterium | reverse complement strand
GGCCAGCGCACCAGCCAGCCCTCGCTGCGCGTCACGCGCACCTGCACATCGGCCGACACATCGATGCCCGCGTAGGCCAGCCGCCCGGAGGGCTGATAGCCGTGGGCGTCGGAGAGGCACAGCCCCGCGCCATCCACCCGCGCCGTCAGATGGATGATCGACCTCGCCGCCAGCCAGGGGCAGTCCGAGTGGCAGTGATCGCCCTGGGGGCCGGTCATCAACGCGCGCCAGCCCAGCCCCGAGCCGTCGGCGACCGCCTTCTGCGCCTCGGCCAGCGCCCGCTCGCTGCGCTCGGGCAGCACGCCGATATTCCCGATGGTGGGACGCGCCTCCAGGCGAAAGTTACGCGGAAAGTAGAAACAGCCGTCGTCCCGCAACTCCAACTGCACCCGCTGCGGCGCCTCGCCCCGCTCCTGGGTCACGGCCTCGAACGGCCCCACCATCTCGATCGCCTCGATCTGGATGGCGATGGCGTCGCCCGCCGTCACCCCCTCGACGCGGATCGGGCCGTTCACCGGCTTGTCGCGCTCGGTCTCGATCACGAACGACTCGCCGAGCGGCACGGTGCCCAAAAAGTCGGGCCACGGCACACCCACAGCATGGCTTTCGATGGCGGATCGCGGAAATCGTTGCATGGCGGTCGCTCCTTGTATGGCCAAAGTGGACTCCAGTGTGTTCGCAGGCGCATTATAGCATCGCACGATCGCCCTAGGAAACGCTGCGCTTGTGCGCCAACTTGCGGCTCGTATAATGGGGCGCGACGAAACCCTGCGAGGACGCGCCTCGCCCATCGGCGCCGACTCGTCCGAAAGCGGCGCCTGAGCCGCCGTTGGATGCGTGTCAGAGGAGGCAAGCCAGCATGGACCCAATCGATCTCACCGACGTGGTGGACCTGCACATCCACACTTCGCCCGACATCCGCCCACGCTATGCCGACGACCTGCAGGTGACGCGCGAGGCCGCGGCGGCGGGCATGGGCGCCATCCTGATCAAGTCGCACTGGACGCTGACCGCTGACCGGGCCGTCATCGCCGAGCGCGCCGTGGGCGGCATTCGCGTGGTCGGCGGCCTGGCGCTCAACTCCACCGTGGGCTGGCTCAACCCGCGCGCCGTCGAGGTGGCTCTGCAGATGGGCGCGGCCCAGATCTGGATGCCCACCCTCGATCTGGCCGGCCCCGGTCAGACGCGCTGGAGCGGCCCGATAGTGGTGGACGCCGAGGACGCCATCCGCCCAGAGGTGTATGACATCCTCGAGCTGGTGCGCGACGCCGACGCCATCCTGGGCACCGGCCACCTGCCCGAGCCCGAGACGCTGGCCCTGGTGCGTCTGGCGCGCCAGCGCGGCCTGGAGAAGGTGCTGGTCACCCATCCCGACGCCGCCTTTTTGCAGCTCTCGTTGGCGGCTCAGCGCGAACTGGCCGCCCAGGGCGCCTTTTTCGAGCGCTGCTACAACGGCTTTGGGCCAGGTGAGGAGGGCAGCCTGGAGCATCTGGCCGCCGTCATGCGCGAGATCGGGATCGAGAGCACCGTGCTCTCCACCGATTACGGCCAGGCTGAGCACCCCGCACCGGTGGAGGGCTTTCGGCGCTATCTGGCCGGGCTCGCGGCGCTTGGATTCGGCGCGGGCGAGCTCCAGCGCATGGCCGTCACTAACCCGAGCGGCCTGCTGGGGATGTAGCGTCCGCCTGTCCGCTGTAGGCCGGATCGCGAGGCTACCGACGCCATCAGCCATCGCGTTGACAGCACCGCTCCATGGCGCATAAGGAGACACGCAGCATGACCAATCGCAAGCCCATCTTTCAGGTCCAGGGCGCGCCCTTCTACCCCGTGGGGGGCCAGGCTCATAACTCAAGTGGCTACAGCGCCGAGGAGGCTGAGACCGCCTTTCGCGCCGTCCTCGCCCTGCATGGCAACACCCTAGAGATCCCGGTCTACTGGGAGCAAGTGGAGCCGCAGGAGGGGCATTACGACTTTGGCAGCGTCGACGCTCTGCTGGAGAGCGCGCGGCGCCACGACCTGCACCTGATCTTGCTCTGGTTCGGCACCTGGAAGAATGGCAGCATGGAGTACACCCCAGCCTGGGTCAAGGACAACCCGGAGCGCTTCGAGCGGGTCGTCTCGCCAGGAGGCTCCGACCTGTGGGTGCTTTCCTCTCATTGCGAGGCCGCCTTTGAGGCCGACCGCCGGGCGTTCACCGCCCTGTGCCGGCACCTGCGCGATCGCGACGGCGCCACCGGCACGGTCATCGCGCTGCAGATCGAGAACGAGCCGGGCATCCTGGGCGCCGACCGAGACTATAGCGCGGCCGGCGTAGTGGCTATGCGCTCGCCTGTGCCGCCCGACGTGCTCGAGTTGGCCAGCGCCGAGCGAGGTGGAGCGCTGCATGACTTGTGGCTCGTCGAGGGCTCGGCCGCCGCGGGCACCTGGGCTGACCTATTCGGGCCGGCCGCAGGTGAGCTGATGACGGCCTGGTCGATTGCCCGCTACATCGACGGCCTGGCTGAGGCCGGCAAGGCGGTGCTGGACCTGCCCATGATCGTCAACGTCTGGCTGGGCGAGGCCGGCTGGCGCATCCCGGGCGAGACCTACCCCTCCGGCGGGGCCGTGCTGAGGACGCTCGACTTGTGGAAGGGCTGCGCCCCGCACGTGGACCTGATCGCGCCCGATATCTACTATGGCGACTCGCGCGGCTATGAGGCCATCTGCGCGGGCTATGCCCGCCCCGACAATCCGCTGTTTGTCCCCGAGTCGGCGCCCTGGGGTCCCAACGCCGTGAACCTCTTCCGCGCCGCGGCCCAGTATGGCGCCATCGGCTATTTCATCTTTGGCGTGGAGAGCATCCTGACGCCTGAGGGCGCGGTGTCCGAGGCGGCTCGCCCTGTGGCCGAGAGCATGCGCTGTCTGGCGGCCGCCGCGCCCCTGCTGCTCACCTGCAACGACGGCGAGGGGCTGCACGCGGTCATCCAGGAGGAGCATCTGGCTAGCCAGGCTCTCTCCTTTGAGGGCTACAGTGGGCTGGCCGTCTTCGAGGGCGTGCCGGGCCATCCCCGACCCACCGACTGGCGGCATCGCGCGCGAGAGGCGGCCATGCGGCAGGCTGCGTCCTCTCCGGCCGTGCGTCCCGTTGGCGATCGCGGGCGCGGCCTGGTGGCGCAGGTCGACGAACACGAGTTTTTCCTGGTGGGCGCGGGCTATCGGCTCCTCTTCCGCCGGCAGATCGAGCCCGAGCGCGCCCTCGATGCCTCGATGGCGCGAGATCAGTTTCTCACCAAGCTCGCCCACTATGTGCGCGTGGACGAGGGCCATTTCGACGAGCAGGGCCGCTTTGTGGTTGATCGGCGCCGCAACGGCGATGAGACCGACGGCGGTGTGTGGGTCGCACCCGACGTGGGCGTGGTGCACGTGGTGCTCTGCGACTGAGTCTGCCCGCCGCCCGCCGAGATGGCCGCCCGGCTGCGCCCGTCGGGCGCGCATCTTCGGAGGCGACGTGGGGTTCTTCCGCTTGTGGCCGCGCGCCAGCGGCAGTCATGCAGATCGAGGCGACGCCCGAAAAACTGCGCACAGGGAGAGTGAACATGAAGGACATGACAGGCGTATTCACCCCGGACATACAACGGCCGCCTCAGGAGATCATCGAGGGGCTCAAAGAGGTTGGCTCACCCACCGCGGCCGGCGAGTTGGCTCGCCTGGGCATCCGCAACCCCCACCTCCAAGGGCTTGTGCCCTTCAGGCCGGGCAAATCGGTGGTGGGCCCGGCGCTCACGCTCCAATTCATGCCCAAGCGGGAGGATCTCCACCAGAGCGGTGAGTATGCCGGCCCCGAGCGCCAGCTTCACCGCCAGGTGCTCTACCACACCCAGCCTGGGGATGTGGTGGTGGTGGATGCCCGCGGCGACATGTCCAGCGGCGTCTTTGGCGAGATGATGCTGACCTACTTTTACGGGCAGGGCGGCGTGGGCGTGGTCATCGACGGCTGCATCCGCGACTATACCCACGCTCAACACCTGGACCTGGGCCTGTGGCTGAGGGGCGTGACGCCCAACTTTCACGTCCAGACCAACATCTTTCCCCACGCGGTCAATGTGCCCATCGCCTGCGCGGGTGTGTTGGTCATGCCCGGCGACATCATCATCGCCGACGACGACGGCGTCGTGGTGGTGCCCATCAAGCTGGCCCCCCAACTCCTGGAGAAGGCGAGCGCCCACCACGAGTGGGAGGAGTTCACGCGACTGCGTCTATCGCAAGGCGGCGACCTGCGCAAGTACTACCCGCTCAACGACGAGGCCCGCGCCGAATACGAGGAGTGGAAAAAGCTCCAGGGCAAGTAGAGCCGCTTCAGGTGCCCGGCATCCTGACATACGCCTCTCGAAGCGCCTGACGCGGGCGGCCCGCGTCAGGCCTTGGCTCTTGCCCTTTTCTTGGCGCGCTTGCCCTTCCTGCCCTGGCTCGCGACGGCCAGGTCGGCGGGCTCATAGTCGAGCTCCTGCGACAGGACGCCCACCAGCGTGCGTAGCGTCTTGACGCGAGCGTAGGCTTTGTCGTTCCCCTCCACGATCGTCCAGGGCGCGGTGGCGGTGCTGGTCTTGAGCAGCATCTCCTCCACAGCCTGGCGATAGTCCTCCCAGCGGGCGCGATTGCGCCAGTCCTCGTCGGTCAGCTTCCAGGCCTTGTAGGGCGTGTCGCTGCGCGCCTCAAAGCGGGCTAATTGCTCGTCGTAGCTGATGTGGATCCAGAACTTGACCAGGATCATGCCAAAGTCGACCAACTCGCGCTCAAAAGCGTTGATCTCGCGGTAGGCGCGCTTCCATTCCGACTCGCTGCAAAAGCCCTCGATGCGCTCCACCATCACCCGCCCGTACCAGCTGCGGTCAAAGATCAGCACCTGCTTTTCTTCCGGCGGCCTGAGCCGCCGCCAGAAGCGCCACAGGTAGTGATGGGTGGCGTCCTCGCCCTGCGGCGCGGCGATCGAAAACACCTCATAGCCCCGCGGGTCTAGCCTCTCGGTGACGCGCTTGATATTGCCGCCCTTGCCGGCCGCGTCCCAGCCCTCATAGACCACCACCAGCGTGCGCTTGCGCAGGTAGAGTTGGTAGGCCAGCTCGCGTAGCAGCAGTTGGTTGGCCAATAGCTCGCGTCGATACTCGCCCCGGCTCAGGCTCTGGCTCAGATCGATCGTGTCCAGCATGGTCAGACCTCCTCCAGCGCTGGCGTCGCAGCTCCGGCGCCCGCGACGGCCTCACGCGCGTCGCTGGTCGC
>JAFGLK010000008.1 GCA_016928125.1 Anaerolineae bacterium | reverse complement strand
TAGAACTTGCCCAGCAGGTCCAGGATCGCCATCTCGATGGCCTCGTAGCCGCTCATGCCAGGGCCTCCCGCGGCCGTCTCCCACCACCGGCCCGGCACCGATTCCGCCGGCCGGTCATCGAGGCGCCCCAATGCGGCAGGCAGGTGTTGCAGCGCCAGCTCCCTAGGATCCACACCCACCAGAGCATCGGCAAGCGCCTGCACATTCTCGCGAGGCACGCCGCGCCCGCTCTCGCCCAGCCCATAGAGGCCCTCATCGGTATGCAGGCGGATGATGTGCTTGGGTACCAGATCCCAACCCGATGGCCCAAAGCAAGGCGACTGCACGCGTTCGGTGATGGTCGGCACAACCACGGTCCAGATGTCGGTCTTGGTGATCTTCATTGGCCCTCCTGGCTCTATGTCTAGTGAGAAATGCGGGCGATTCGCCCTGCATTCGGCTGCCATCTCCCTCCGACAACCGCTACCAGGTCGTATGCTTGCGCTCCTCGACGACGCGCTCATAGACCTCAATCGTCTGCTGAGCGATGGAGGCCCAATTGTAAACCGTCAGCACCTCCTGGTAGGCGTTCTCGACCCGCTGCTGCGCCCACTCGGGATGCTGCAACGTGTGCAGGATGCCCCAGGCGCACGATTCGGGGCTGTTGGGATAGATGGTGATGCCCGTCTCGGCGTGGCGCACCACCTCGCGCAGGCCGCCCACCTCACTGACCACAACCGGGGTGCGGGCGGCCATAGCCTCGAGGGCCACGATGCCGAACGGCTCGTAGAGCGTCGGAAAGACGGCGCAATCCGCCACAACGTACAGGCGGTTACGATCGTCGTCGCTGATGAAACCGGGCAGGTAGACATGCTCTCGCAGGCCCAGTTCCTCGACCAGGGCGCGCATGCGCTCCCACTCGGGGCCCCTGCCTGCGATGACGAACCTGGCCTTGGGAAAGCCATCCAGCACCAGAGGCACCGAACGGATCAGCACCTCGATGCCCTTCTCGGCGACGATGCGCCCCACGTGCAACACCAGGCGCTCGTCGGGCGCGGCGTAGGCGGCACGGAAAGCGCTCAGGTCGACGCCCTCATAGGCCTGGAAAGGCGCAGGGTCCACTCCGTTTGGGATGACATCGATCTTGTCCGCGGGGGTGTCAAAGTAGGCCTGCACCTCGGCCTTCATATACTGGGTACAGCAGATCACCCGCCAGGCTTCATAGGTCAGCCACCATTCGGCATCGTGCACCTCGGCCGCCTCATCGCCGGGCAGATTTCCTCGGCCCCGGCCGCGCTCGGTGGCGTGGATCGTGGCCACCAGGGGCAGTTTGTAGGCGTGCTTCAGCCTGCGGCTGGCCTCGGCGGTCAGCCAATCGTGATTATGGATCAGGTGGAAGGGCCCGTGTCGCGCGATGAGCTCTCGACAGGCGCCCTCCAGGGCGCGATTGACGGCGTGCGCTTCGTCCACAAAGCGATCAAAGGGGCCGGTGGGCGAATCGATGCGATGCACAAAAAGGCCCTCGAGAACTTCCTGGGCACGGCCGCCCTGACGCCGAGGCGTCACCAGATGCACCTCCACCCCCAGGGGCGCCAGTTCCGGCACCAGCTGGGCCACATGTGCGCCCAGGCCGCCCACCACGTGTGGCGGGTATTCCCAACTCAGCATCAAGACGCGCATACCTCTCCCTCCCCTGCAATGCTAGCGCCGGGCAAGACGAGCCCATTATAGCCGCCCTGCGGGCGATGACAAAGGGACATGGGCCAGGAACTGCGCCAAAGCCACCTCTCGGTTTGCACCAACTGTCTGGCGCGACTAGAATGGCGTTCACTATGGTGTTGGAATGAGGTGTGTTATGCAAGCGGAGCTTCTTCGTGCGATCGAGGACAGGGTCGTCGCAGGCGAGCTCGCCTGTGAGGACGCGCATGATCTGGCCGCGGAGTATGGCTTGGGGCCCTTGGCGCTGGCTGATGTGGTCAACCGCCAGACCGACGTGCGCTTTAGCCGCTGCCAACTGGGCCTGTTTGGCTATGGCCCCAAGGCCGAGGGGCTGAGCAAGATCGTGCTGCCCGCAGCGCATGTGCCCGACGAGATTCGGGCGGCCCTGGAGACGGCGGCCGTGAATGGACACGTGCCCTGCGTGGCCGTGTGGGAGATAGCGGCCCGGTTCAAGTACCCGCGCCTGGGGCTGGGCAACATCGTCGAGGCGATGGGGCTGCGCGTCACGCCCTGTCAACTCGGCTGCTTCTAGGTTGCCCATGTGCTGTGTGGGGCCAGCTCGATGGGAGCGCCGCCTGCGGATTGAGGCCGCTATCCGTCAGACCTTCTGAGCCAGCTCAAGCGATCCAGCCGAGGAATCACCGTGGGCATCATCCTCAAATCCAAAGATGAGATCGAGATCATGCGCCGGGCCGGGCACATCAACGCGCTGGCCCTGGAGGCGGTGAGCCAGGCCGTGCGCCCCGGCGTCACCACGCGCGCGCTCGATCGCGTTGCCCGGGATGTCCTCCATTCACACGCTGCCGAGCCGGCCTTTCTGGGCTATCCCAATCGCTCGTTCCCAGAGTATCCCTACCCCGCGACGATCAACGCCAGCATCAACGATGAATTGGTGCACGGCCTGCCAAGCCGGCGCCGCCTGCGCGAAGGCGACATTCTCAGCGTGGACTGTGGAACGGTCTGGGAGGGCTTTGTCGGCGATTCAGCCATTACCGTGCCCGTGGGCCCCATCTCGCACGAAGCGCGGCGGCTGATCCAAGTGACTGAGACCGCACTGCAACTGGCCATCGAAGCCTGCCGAGTGGGCAACCGCGTGGGCGACATCTCCGCCACCATCCAAGAGTGGGTCGAGTCGCAGGGCTACCAGGTGGTACGCGAATACACGGGGCACGGCGTGGGGCGCGACATGCACGAGGATCCGCAGATCCTCAATTGGGGCAAGCGCGATCGTGGCGTGCCGCTCAAGGCCGGCATGACCTTCGCTCTGGAGCCGATGGTGACCGTGAACGAGCCGATCCTGTTTGTGAAGGCCGACCGTTGGACGGTGGCCACGCAGGATGGCGGCCTGTGCGCTCATTTTGAGCACACCGTCGCCATCACCGATGGCGAGCCCGAGGTCTTGACGCTCTAGCGCCGCGCATCGAGCGGCCCAACCGATCCGGTGCGCCGCTATTCCTCAGGCCGGATGGCGGCGCGTTGTGCGTAGGGAGTGCGTGATATGCCAGACATCGCCTATTGGGACTGCAATGTGTGCCTGGGGCGACCCCAGACCGGGATTTTTCGACCGTGCCGCAACCCTGGCGAGCTGCTGCCTGAGCTGGACTGGGTCGGCGTGGAGAAGGCCCTGGTGCGCCACGAGCTGATGAGCGCCCAGTCGCCCGTGGTGGGCAATCGCATCCTGAGCGAGCTGATCGCCGGCCACCCGCGCCTGCTGGGCTCGTGGGCCATTCTGCCGCCCCAGACCGGGGAGCTCGACCCGGGGCGCTTCTTTGATGCGATGGCCCAGGCAGAAGTGCGCGCCCTGTGGGCCTTTCCCGAGGAGCATCGCTACATGCTCAACCGGCTCACTTTTGGCGCGTTTCTGGACGAGGTGAGCGAGCGTCGCATCCCGCTCTTTATCCCGCGCAAGGCAGGCGGCCCGCGACCTGCTGACACCTATTACCTCTTGGCCGAGCTGTTGGCCGAGTATCCTGATCTGCTCATGGTCCTGGCGGCGCAGGGGGCTTGGGGCGAGGATCGCCTTTTCCGACCGTTGTTGGAGCGCTACCCCGGCTTTCACCTGGACATCTCGCGCTACGAGCTGGAGGGCGGCCTGGCCGAGCTGGTGGCGCGCTATGGCCCCGAGCGGCTGCTGTATGGCAGCAACTACCCGCAGAACGCCATGGGCGGGCCGAGGCTGATGGTGGCGCGGGCTGAGATGAGCGACCAGGCGCGCGGGTCCATCGCCGGCGGCAACCTGCGTCGCCTGCTGGAGGGGGTGCAACTATGATCGACTCGCCCATCGCGTTGGAGTACCTGGAGACGGGTCGCTGCGAGAGTTGTCGCGTCATCGATCTGCATGCCCACTATGGGCACTATGCCGGCATTTACATGCCCAATCACACGCCCGAGGCGATGATCGCGACCATGGATCGCTGCGGGGTCGAGACGATCGTCTCAGCGGGACACACCGCCCTGCGTGACATGGTGCTGGGCAACGCCGAGATGGCCCAGGTGACCGCCGCGTATCCCGGGCGATGGTACGCCTACCTGACCTACAACCCTCACTACCCCAAGGAGGGCCGACAGCAATTGGAGGGCTATGAGAGCCAGCCGACCTACGTGGGGCTCAAGTTCCATCCGAGCCACCACGAGTATCCGATCACTGGCGATCTCTATCGGCCGGCGCTGGAGTTCGCGGCCTCGCGCCAACTGCTGGTGCTCACGCACACCTGGGGTGGGTCGGCCTACGATCGGCCCGAGCTCCTGGCGCAGGTGGCCGAGCGCTACCCGGAGGCGGTCTTCCTGGCGGGACACTCGGGGCACGGCCAGTTCGCCGAGTGCATACAGGTCGCTCGCGAACATGCCAACGTCTACCTGGAGCTGACCGCGGCCTATGCCGTGAACGGGGTAATCGAGGAGATGGTGGCGCGAGTCGGGGCGCACAAGATCGTGTTTGGCTGCGATCTGCCCTGGTTCGACCCGCACTATGCCATCGGCTGCCTGGTGATGGCCCACATCAGCGACGACGCGCGCCGCGCCATCCTGCGCGAGAATGCCCTACGCCTGCTGGAGAGCCGCCGTCGGATCTAGTTGGCCTCGGCGCGGGCGGCCCGATAGTCCTCGATCATGGCATAGACATAGTAGGCAGCGCTCTCGGCGACCCAGTCGTCGCCCCGGAAGCGGAGCTTACCTGCATAGTAGAGCGATTCGCCTGACGTGGCGCCCGAGAGCAGTTCGTCCAGCACGACGACCGGGAGCGTCACGACCAGAGGGGCCGCATCTGCGCCGCCCGGGGCGCCGCTGATCTGGCCCTGGTGTAGGGTCAGGGTGTACTCGGCCTCCAGGTCGGGCAGCTCGAACGCCACTGAGACGTTGGCGTTGGCGATGCGCTTCCCAAAAGCCTCGTTGGCCTGCAGGCGCTCGACCATGCGGTCCAGAGTGGCGTAAAGGGCTTGCGGTGTGGCATACATGGTACTCGCCTCCTGGCTTCTGAACAGATAGATCTCTGCGTCGATTCTCGTTCCATGAGAGACGTCTGTCAATCTCGCGCGATGGGGTAGCATGCCTTTCGGGGCCTCGGCTCCAACAAGGCCATCCAATACAGAAAAGGAGATACACAGTGGCGATTCTGGGAGCGCATCACATCAACGTCAAGTCGAGCAAGTACGAGGAGATGAAGGCCTTTTACACCGAGACGCTTGGCTTTCCTATCGCCGGCCAGATTCCGGGCACCCAGGTGGTGTTTATCGACATCGGCGGCACCACCATCGAGCTGGGGCCCACCGATGTGGCCCAGGATACGCCCGACCGCAAGACCGGCTTCATCCACCTGGCCTTTGAGGTGGATGACGTAGACGCCACCTACCGCGAGCTGGCGGCCAAGGGGGTGGAGTTTTTCATCGAGCCGCGCGACGCGATCAGCGACATCCGCATGGCCTTCTTCCGGGACCCGGACGGCAACCCGCTGGAGCTATTCAAGAGCCCGAATCTGAGCTGGAAGTAGAATGAGTAAAGACAAGGCGTCAGAGGAGCCGCCCAGGGCGGCTCCTCTGACGCCTTGTCGGGCCTGGGTACCAGAACTACAAGTACTCCCTGAAATCCTCACACGGCTGCCCGGTGGCCTTTTGCGCCCAGTAGGCGCTGGAGCGAAAGAGGCTCTCAAACGTGCCTGCATCCGACCAAAAGCCGTTCAGCTCAGTCCAGCGGAGCTGGCCCCGACGGATGTAGGCGTTATTCACATCGGTGATCTCGAGCTCGCCGCGCGCCGACGGGTTGACCGTGCGAATGATGTCGAACACCTGATGGTCATAGAGGTAAAGGCCCGTCACGGCGTACTGGCTCTTGGGCGTCTTGGGTTTCTCCTCGATGGCGATGATACGGCTGGGCTCCTGAGGATCGAAGACCGGCACGCCAAAGCGCTCGGGATCGGGCACCTGCCGCAGAAAGACCATTGCCCCGTCGCTGAAGCCCTGCACCGCCTCCGAGATGTCCGCATCCGTGGTGTTGTCGCCCAGGATCACGGCCACGTCGCCGCCGTCGGCGAAATCCTCACACAGGCTCAGGGCGTCCGCAATGCCCCCCTCGGTCTCCTGATAAGCGTACTCGAGATGGGTGAGCCCGAGCTGCTTGCCGTTGCGCAGCACGCCGACGAAATGCCCGGCAAAGGGGCCGCCTGTCACGATGAGCACCTCGGTGATGCCCGCGCGCACCAGCGTGCCGATGGGATAATACACCATGGGCTTGTCATAGACAGGCAAGAGGTGTTTGTTGGTGGCATGGGTCAGCGGATAGAGGCGGGTGCCAAGCCCGCCGGCGAGAACGACTCCCTTCATCGCGAATCTCCCTTCGTCCTTCATACTCTGGGTTCGGACGGGTGAGCGCCTGGCTATCCATCCGACATAGCCATCAGCGGTTGGCCTCGTCCACCATGGCGAGATAGTTCGCCACCGGCACATAGCTCGGGATTGAGTTGCCCGAACCGATGGCATAGCGCCCGCGGGCGCCGCAGATCTCCATCAGGTGACGCACCTCGGCGCGCACCACCTCTTCGGGCTGGCGCGTCAAGATGTCCACATCCACGCCGCCCAACACGCCGATGCGGCCGCCATAGCGCTCCTGAAAGCGCCCCACGGGCAGGATGGCGTTCTCGTACGAGTGCTTGGCGTCGATGCCCACATGCTCGATTAGATCATCCATGATCGCCTCGAGATTCCCGCAGGAATGCAAAAAGTAGGGCAGCCCACGCTCATGGGCCAGCGCTGCGTAGCGGCGGTGCCAAGGCAGCGTGTAGCGCCGCAGCGCATCGGGCGGGATGAGCGTGGCCGTGCGAAAGCCCATATCATCTCCGGGAAAGATGGCCACCACCCCTTCCAGCTCGACCAGTTGGGCGTAGAAGCGCAGCATCAGCTCGCCCAGACGCTGGACCACGGCGGCCACCAGGTCGGGCTGATCGTGCAATGCGTAACACAGGCCCTCGTACGACAGGATGGCCGACAAGTGCTCATAAATGCCGCCCGCATGGCAGGCCAGCAACCCCATCCCTTCGGGCAGATGCTCGGCCAGGTAGGCATAGTTGGCCAGCGTCGCGGGCGTCACCTCGGGCCACGGGTAGCGCTCGAAATCCTCCCAAGAGGCGATCGCGCCATGGTGCAGGTCACGCCACTGACGCGTGCCATCGCGGCCCGTGGCATCTGCACCCATGAGGTTGTGCTCCACAAAGGGCAGGGATTCCTCATAGCGCACGCAGTCATAGCCCAGGGCGTGCCAGAAGATGATGAAATTGTCCAGATAGGCCTCGGTGGCGCGGCGATCCAGCGGGTCCCGCTCAACCCAGGGGCGCCCCAGCAACCCGACCACGATCGACTCGCGCAGCGCGTCGTCCACCAGATACTCGACCAGGGGGGGCCGCTCAAGCTGCTCACGACCGAGGACCGCATCGATGAAGCGCCCTGCGTCGGGCCGGGCGCGCTGCAGCGGGATGTGGGGGTGGGATGTCATCGCGTATATCCTCGATGCGGCTGCGATCAAGCCTCCGTATGATAGTCAAAGGAGCGAAACGTGTCGAGCAAGGCAGGACAAGCGGGCATCGCGGGTCGCGCAAGCCGCAAGCCCTGGCGCTTGCGCTCAGGCCGCTTTTGGGCGACAATCCGGCTCGAGCACCTTTCGCCCCGACCCTGAGCGGTCGGTAGTCAGATCACAGTAAGGAGGACACGAACCGTGACAGACAGAATCCGTGTGGGCGTCATCGGGGTGGGACAGCAAGGACAGCGCCATGTGCAACGCTACAGCGAGATCCCCGAGGCCGAGCTCGTGGCCGTGGCGGATCTGCGCGAGGAGGTGGGGCAGGCCGTCGCGCAGCAGTACGGCGTGCCGCATGTGTATACGAATTACCACGATCTACTGGCCCGCGACGACATCGATTCGGTGGATATCATCCTGCACAATCGGCTGCACAAGTCAGTGACGATCGACGCGCTGCAGGCGGGCAAGCACGTCTATGTGGAAAAGCCCATGTCGTGGACCTACCGCGAGGCCAAAGAGATGTACGACACGGCCCAGGCCTTGGGCAGGAAGCTGCACGTACAACTCGCCCAGATCTACACCGCTGACACGCGCGGGGCCAAGCGCCTGATCGACGAGGGGCACCTGGGCGAGCTCTATTACGCCAAGTCGACCCACTATCGGCGGCGCGGGCGCCCGTTCGTCGATGGCTATGGCACCAACGCCTTTGTGAACACCCGCACCTCAGGTGGCGGCGCCATGCTCGACGTGGCGGTCTACCATCTGTCGCAGATGCTCTATCTGCTCGGCAACCCCGAGCTGGTGAGCGTATCGGGGGCCACCTTCCAGAAGCTCTTCGACAATATGTACCCCGACCGACGCGAGAGCAGCGGCTATGACGTGGAAGAGTTCGGCATGGGGTTCGTGCGTCTGGCCGGGGGAATCGTGTTCTACATGGAGGAGGCCTGGGCGATCCATGGCGACGATCCGGCGGCCAGCTATGTCTATGGCAGCAAGGGCGGCGTGAAGGTGCAGCCGCTGACCTATTTCACCACCCTGGGCGACATGGAGATGGATGCTACCTTTGACACCAAGCGCGCCGAGTGGCGCTGGAGCCAGTGCGACCCGACGGCCATCTACTACACCGAGTCACAGCGCCATTGGATCGGCGCGCAACTCGGGCGCGTGCCCCTGCTCGACACGGCGGGCATCGCGCTGAACACCGCGTTCATCACTGAGGGCATCTACGTCTCGGGCGCCCTGGGCCGCGAGGTCACGGCAGAGGAAATCGCGGCGGCGGAGCCGGGTCTTGGCCGCACGGTCCAGCCAGACTGAGGCGTCGTGCATAGATCGCGGAGGAGCAACATGACCGAGAGCGCAAAGCTGAGGATTGTTGTGATCGGCGCGGGCATGATCGCCAATGCAGGCCACATCCCGGCTTTCAGGAACCTGGCCGACGAGGTGGAGATCGTGGGCGTGTCGAGCCGCGACCCGGCCCGTGTGGCCGCCACCGCCGAACGCCACGGCATCCCCCAAGCCTATACCTCGTGGCGGGCGATGTTGGCCGATCTGCAGCCCGATCTGGCTGTGGTCACCACGCCCAACACGTCGCACGCCGAGATCACCATCGCTGCGTTGGAGTCGGGCGCTGATGTGCTCTGCGAAAAGCCCGCGGCCGCGGCCTATGCCGATGCGCAGGCCATGTTCGCCGCGGCGCGACGGACCGGGCGCCTCTTGATGATCGTGCAGACGGGGCGCTACTCCGCCGAGATCCAGGCGGCGAAGGAATGGACCGACGAGGGGCGTCTGGGCGAGGTCTACTATGCCGAGACCTCGGCGCTGCGACGGCGCGGCGTGCCCCAGTGGGGCCGCTTTCACATGCGGGCCGACTC
>JAFGLK010000534.1 GCA_016928125.1 Anaerolineae bacterium | reverse complement strand
GGAGCGCTACGTCCTGGCGGTGGGCACGCTCGAGCCGCGCAAGAACCTGACGGCGCTGCTGGAGGCCTGCGGCCCGCTCGTGGCCAGCGATCTGATCGATGGCGTGGTGCTGGTGGGTAGCAAAGGCTGGCTCTATGAAGGCTTTTTCCGCTACCTCGAGGGCCTCTCCTGGCGCCAGCGCGTGGTCCTTCCGGGCTTTGTGGCCGACGCCGACCTGCCCGCCGTGTACGCCGGCGCCGCTCTGACCTGCCAACCCTCTCTCTATGAGGGCTTTGGGTTGCCTGTACTGGAGGCCATGGCCTGCGGCTGTCCGGTATGCAGCAGCGACGCCGCCAGTCTACCCGAGGTAGGGGGCGACGCGGCGCGCTACTTTGATCCGCAGAACACCGCCGACATGCGCGCCGTGTTGAGCGAGGTGCTGACGAACGAGACGCTGCGGGCCGCGATGCGCCAGCGGGGACTGGAACGCGCCGCTGAGTATTCTTGGGAGCGGACCGCGCGCGAGACGCTGGCGCTCTACGAGCAGGTGATCGCCGAGAACGGCTGAGCGAGGCTCTCTCGCGGGACGTGCGGCGACCGAGGAAACAGAGAAAGGGGCAGCTCCATGACGGGTGGCATCAAGCAGTATGGGCGCAGGCTGACCTTCGATCCGAGCCAGGGCCGCACCATCATCGCGCCGCCCTCCCCTGGGGCAGGCAACTGGGCTGGCGCCCCCAGCGTGGTCTATGACGAGGACGCCGAGCGCTTTTTGCTCTACTATCGCGTGCGCAAGCCTCGGCCCGTGCGCGGTGGAGAGTGCTACATCGCCGAGTCGCGCGACGGGCTCGCCTTCCGCACGATCTGGTCGGCCCGCAAGGAGGATTTCGGCTCGTCCTCGGTGGAGCGCTCTTGCCTCACCAAGGCCCTGGACGGCGGGTGGCTGCTCTACCCCAGCTATGTGGATCCGGCCGATGGGCGCTGGCGCATCGACGTGATCGCGGCCGAGGGGCCCGAGGCGTTGGACGTGGCCGCCCGCGAGCCCGTGTTCACCGCCGCGCAGGTGGGCGTCGAGGGGGTCAAGGACCCCTGGGTGATGAACGTGAACGGCCTCTACTACATGCTCATCAGCTATGCCGTGCGGCTGGGCGCTCTATCCGAGGATCAACGCCAGGAGGCCCACGCCACGGCCGACATCTACAACACCGGGCTGACCCTGTCCAGCAGCGCGCTGGCGGTGTCGGGGGACGGGCGGCATTACGAGTGGCAGGGAGACATCCTCTCGCCCCGGCCTGGCGCCTGGGACGCCTACGCCGCGCGGCTGGGCTGCCTGCTGCCCACCGCGCACGGCTGGGTGGGCTACTATGACGGCGGCGCGTCGGTGGGCGACAACTATGAGGAACGCACCGGCCTGGTCCAGAGCTGGGACCTGCGGCGCTTTTACCGGCTCAGCCAGAGCAGCCCGAGTCTGGTGTCGCCCGAGGGGAGCGGCAGCCTGCGCTACGTCGACGCGGTTGCCGTCGGCGACGCGCTCTACGTCTACTATGAGTATGCGCGCGCCGACGGCTCGCACGAGCTGCGGCTGAACATCCTGTAGGACAAGGCCAACTTGCGGGCAGAGGCTATGCCCCCAGATGCCCCTGCTCCTGATACCGGGCAAAGAGCTGGCCCCAGGGCGTCTCGGCGCGCCAGCGCTGATAGACGCGCTTTTCGATCAGCGGCCAGCGGTAATAGTCGTGGTAGGCCTCGGATACGAACGCGGCCGGATACACCAGCGGCGTGTGGAAGAGGAGCTTTTGCAGCACCTTGGTGGGGCCGTACCACGAGAGCCAGCCCAACATGCGATGAAAGTTCATCCCGATCTTGAATCCCCAGTTCTCGCCGCTCACGTCATCGCCCACCAGCTCGATCTCGCGCACATCGCCTACGCCCAGGCCCTGCTCCTGCGCCAGGCGGATGTAGCCGATCTCCAGCGGATCAAAGCCCATGAGCTTGGCAGCCACCGCGTCGATGGCCACCTGGTCGGCGCTGGCCAGGATGACGTTCTTGATCACCGGCTCCATGATGCGCGGCCCCGTGCCGTTGCCGGCGGTGGTGCCATCCATCACCGCAAAGAGGCCCGGGTGAATCTCCTTCTGGATGTGGAGCAGGTCCACCAGCGTCTCGTGGATCCAGCTATGGGTATAGTGGCGCCGGGTGTTGAGCAGGCCTCCAAAGGCGTTCTTCATGGCGCCCGTGGTGGTGGTGTAGATGTGGCACTTGGTCGTGGGCAGGTGCACGATGCTTTTGCCCAGGAAGAAATCCGGGATGCGGATGCCCTTGGGAAAGATGCGCGGCAGGACGTTCATCCGGGCGCGCGGCTCATAGACCTCCCAGGTCATATCCTCATCCTTGAAATTGTAGAGCACGGGGATATCGTAATGCCGGAAGATCGGCACATACTTGTTCAGGTCCTCGCCCTTGAAGGTGTCGATGACCACCGTCTTGTTCTGCACGCAGACCAGGTCCTTGTAGCCGCGCCTCTTCAGGGCCAAGATCGTGCCCTCGAGCTGCCAGGGGGTGGTGTTGGCGCTGGGAAAGGGATAGTGCCAGGAGATGTTGTCC
>JAFGLK010000533.1 GCA_016928125.1 Anaerolineae bacterium | reverse complement strand
TCGCGGACACGGCCTGCATTTACAAGCTCCTGCGCCTCCTGATGTTGTCCCCTCAATGTGAGATCCGCCATGGCCTCGCCATCTCCTGCCGGCACGAGATCTCCGCCGGAATGACCTCATTATGCGCGCGCGAGACCCCTCTGTCAATCGCTGCTTGCTCTTCCGCGATGCCAAGGCGTTTCGGTGAAGTAGAGGAAACGTTGCGCCCTGTCAGATCTCGTCGCTTTGCTCGTCAACGAGACATGAGGACGCCTGAGAGATCCAGCCCAAGGCCAACATGAACCAGAAGCCCAGCTCAACCACGAAAAAGCTTGCATCGATCAGACCATGCACGAGCATCGCCCCAAGTGCTGCGGTGAATCCCAAGGTGAACGCCCTCATAAGCCCGTGGCGAAGGTGAGTCAGTGCGTGCAGAGAGGTCCGCAGAAAGCCCACGATGAGAAGACCGCTCACCAAGGCGCCGCCTATACCCAGGCGCAGCCAAAAGTCGAGCACGAGATTGTGGGGATGCGAAAGCCAGCGATCGATCTCGGCGCCAGGCTGGATATAGTCGCCATAGTAGTACAGGAAATTGTCCAAACCGACGCCGAACCAGGGATGATCGCGCAGCATATCCAGCGAGGCGCGCCATAGCTTGATCCGCAAGCCGACAGTGCCCTCACCGATGTCCAGCAAAGAGGCCAGGCGCTCGGGCGCCGATACTTGCCCGAACAGTGCCGGCCCGAGTAGGATACCCAGCAAGCCCAAAAGGACAAGGGCACAAGCGACCAACACGCCCCGTTTCCTGCGTGAAAAGGCAGCGATCAGGGCCAGCGCGGTCGGCACTCCCAAGAGCCAGGCCCCACGGGAGAAGGTGAGCAAGATGATCGTCGCGATGGCCATGGCCCCCAGAGCAAAGATAGAGCGCCGCCGCCGATGCACATCTGAGGCGGCCACAGCGATGCCTATCGGCAGGATGCGCTCCATATACAGCGCCAGGTTGTTGGGCGAGCCGAAAAAGCCGCGCGCACGCCGGACGCCCCCGGCCTCGATGACGCCCTCGGGCCAACGATAGGCTATCAGGGCGAACAAGGCTACGATGACGCCAGAGAAAAAGAGCACATCGGCCACCTGGACGAGCATTCGAGAGGCCCTGACCCTCCGTCGGATGAGAGCATAGAGCAGGGCACCCTCAAACACCACGGTGCGCAACTCTCGAAATGCCACGCGACCATACTCAGCTCGCCAAGAGGTCACGATGCCCAGAGCTACGAGAGCCACCACCCCCCAATCGACGTACGAAACACGCCGCAGACGGTCAGGCCAGCGCTGACGAGGAGCGGCCGACGGTTGCAGCATCCTAGTCCAGAGGTGCGCGGCCCAGGCCACGATCAGGCTGACTTCGGCCAGAGAGAAGGACCCAGGACCGAGGCGCGTGTGCACGGGGGCCAGAGGGATACAGGCCACGGCCACCAAAAGTGCCAGATCTGGCTCCAGGCAGGCGCCCAATGCGTAGAGGCCAAGACTCACCAAACGCAGGATCGGTGAGGAACTGGCGGCCAGCGCCCAAAACAGCCCGACGACGAGCGCGCTGCGCAGCATCATGGGCCAACGCGCAAACCAGCCCGCCACGCGCCCCCAAAGGTTGCGCCAGGGCACGTCTTCTCCCAGTTGCCAGCCAGCCAATGCGAGCGACACAAGGCCCAGCAGCCCGAGTGTAAGCTCGAGAACCCGATTGCGCCACGAGGGTGCCGACGGCACGCAGAGGCTGTCCGCAGCGCGCGCGATTCTCTGGCTGTGCATGCGCTGCAGATACCTGGCCAGGAGGGTGGGCTCGCCATCCGATGTGCGCAGGGCAAAGCCCCATATCGGATCGCTGGCAGGCGCATCTGGCTGGAGATGCCCTACAGCCACCAGGGGGAGCCAGGGCCATTCACACTGGGCGCGCACCAACGCCTGGCCCACGCGTGCGGCCTGCACCTCCGGCAGGTCAGACCCTTGAGGGCATGCCTCGCTATCCCAGTCAGGAGGCAATGCACACCAGCCGCCTTCCAAGGCCCAGATCGGTTTGTGCGATTCGCCTCGACGCCTCATTTCCTCACGCAGCAGGATCACACGTGAAAAATTGAGCAGCGCCGGGCTAACACGGCGGTCTTGCGGACCAGACCAAAAGCCATACGGCTTTGCGCCAAGCACATCAAAGTAGGCTCCGGCGCCACGGCGATACATTTCGCGCAGAAAGAGCAGATCGCTCATGTTGCGGCCGCCCGACTCGGTGTTGGGGGCCAATCCGCCCGCGATGATCAGGGCATGAGCATCCACTGCCCGAATGGCCGGGCTTGCAGCGCCCAAGAGCTCGACATAGCCGCCGGGA
The DNA here is from genome assembly GCA_016928125.1 of Anaerolineae bacterium. The sequence goes on along the minus strand of JAFGLK010000533.1, from coordinate 739 downwards.
TCGATATCGCCCAGGCCCCAGTAAGGGCGAATATTGGGATTGTCCCATATCTGATAGGCTTGCACAAAATGGCCGTAGCGACGCGCAAAGGCGGCCGCAAAGCGCGCATAGTTTTCAGGGGAAGAAGGGGGTGCCCAGACGTTGCCGCTCTCCCAGAGAGGGCGCGCCCACGCTGGAGAGGTCTCGAGCACCACAATCAGGCCCAGGCGCTGAGCCTGCACAATGGGCAGAAGCACGTCCCACGGGGCCCAGTCGTATTCGCCTGGAACAGGTTCCACCTCGGCCCACGCAATGCTCTGCCTCACAACAGTCACGCCCAGATCGCGGAGCGATTGCAGCGCCTCGACAAGGCTTCGCTCATCGGCATACTGCTGCAGGGCGACATTCGCGACCAGACGTTGAGATGGAGCCCCATGGGAGGGATTCTCCTCAAAACCTCGCCAGCGAGTAGCATGGTCCGCCAGATCGCAAACCAGGATGGCGGTCAGCCCAACTATGGCGCACAAGCAGAGGGCTAAACCCAAAGTTGGCCGTAGCCACGCTCTGTGATGGGGGGCTGATTTCATAGGTAGAGACAAGCCCGTGTGGGTCCGCAAGCCCTCTCAAGGCACTGAGCAATCCAGATACGTTGCCGACGAGGGGCGGAATGGCGTGAAGACGCTCAGGATGCTCGTACTATACTATGGGGCTGCATCTGAGGACAAGCGAAGAGAGGCTGGGGAAAAAAGACACAGGTTTC
>JAFGLK010000077.1 GCA_016928125.1 Anaerolineae bacterium | reverse complement strand
GCCGAGGCCGAGACGCTGGCCGAGATCGAGGCCCACCCCTGGCCCGATCCCGAGGCGCCCGGCCTGATCGCGGCCGACGCGCAGGCCCAGGCCCGCAGCCTGCGCGGCGCCAACGAGCGCGCCGTGGCCGTGAGCGTGGCGCCCCTCTTTCACCAGTACCACTATGTGCGCGGGTTCGAGGGCTGGATGCTCGACATCGCCCAGCGCCCCGATCTGCATTGCGCCATCGCCGACCGCATCCACCATATCCACACGAGGTTGCTCCTGCGCTTGCTGGAGATCGTCGGGCCGTATGTGGATTTCGTCACCGCTGGCGACGACCTGGGCACCTCACTGGCGCCCTACATGTCGCCCGCGGCCTTTCGCGCCCTGATCAAGCCCTACTACGCCGACCTGGTCGGCCGCATCAAGGGCCGCTGGCCCCACATCCGCTTCTACCTCCACTCCCACGGCGGGATCATGGACCTGGTGCCCGACCTGGTCGAGTGCGGCGTGGACGTGCTCAACCCGATCCTGCCCCTGGACAGCATGGACCCGCTGCGGCTCAAGCGCGATTTCGGCGACCGCCTCTGCTTTCACGCCGGTGTGGATGTGGAGCGCATCCTGCCCTTTGGCACCGTGGACGAGGTGCGCGACCATGTGCAGCGGGTGATCGATATCCTGGCGCCGGGCGGCGGCTACTGGTTCAAGGCCCAGGTGATCAGCCCGGTGATCCCGTCCGAGAACGTCATCGCCGCCTACGAGACGGCGCTAGAATATGGGGTCTACTGATGCGCCGACGGATATACACCGAACCGAGAACGTCGATGCCTGCCGCGCGCTTGCTGACGATAGCCATCATCACGATCGCCTTCGCAGGCTGCGCCACCAGACAGCCTCGCCAGGTAGCCCCCGCGTCTCCGACGTCGGAGGGCGTTGCGCCTCCGACGCCCACGCCCGCCCCGGCAGGCCTGACGATCCTGGCGGAGGGCGCGCTCCAGGCCGCCCAGCCGCCCCTGTCTTTGGCCTTCGAGGCCGGCGGCCGGCTGCTGGCGCTGCATGTGCAGGCGGGCCAGGCGGTGGCGCCCGGCGACCTGATCGCCACGCTGGATGATGCCCCGGCCCAGGAGCAGGTGGCCCAGGCGCGCCTGGGCCTGCGCCAGGCCGAGCTGGCCCTCGAGAAGCTGACCCAGGGCGCCACCTCCGCCGCCCTCGCCGGCGCGCGCGCCAGCTTGGTCTCGGCGCAGACCAATCTGGCGGTCCAGAGCAAGCCCGCTCCGGAGGCTGAGATCGAGTCAGCGCGTCAGAGCCTTCTCAGCGCCCAACGTGCCCTCGCCGAGCTGCTGGGCCAGTCTGAGGCGAGGCGTATCGAGGTGGCCATCGCCCAGCAGCAGGTGGAGCAGGCCAAGAACGCCCTCTGGAGCGCTCAGATCCAGCGCGACACCGTCTGCGGGCAGGCGAGCCGCGGCGGGATGCAGGCCCAGTGCGACGCGGGAAACGCCTCTGTGCAGCAGAGTGAGGCTGGGGTGGCCATCGCCCAGCTCCAGCTCGAGCGGGTCATGCTCGGCCCCAGCCCGGCTGAGATCGCCACGGCGCGCGGCCAGGTGGCTCAGGCCCAGGCCGCCCTCGAGGCGCTGGAGAAACGCCCCGACCCCGACGCCGTGGCGGCCGCTCGCGCCCAGGTCGACCAGGCCCAGGCATCCCTGGACGATCTGCTGGCCGGCCCCAGCGCCGCGGACGTGGACACCGCCCAGGCGAATATCGAGCAGGCGCGCCTGACGCTGGATGCCGCCGAGCGCGGCCTGGAGCGCGTCGCGCTGCGCGCGCCCGCCGCCGGCGTGATCACCGCCATCCACACGGCGCCCGGCGCGCTGGTGGGTGCGGGGTCGCCTATCGTCACACTGTTGGACGAGACCCGGCTCGAGTTCCACACCACGAACCTGAGCGAGCGCGATTTGGCGCTGATCCGCCCGGAGCAGTCAGCCACCATCACCCTCAAGGCCTATCCCGACGACCCGCTCCCCGCCCGGGTGGTGCGCATCGGCTACCAGCCCGGCGCGCCCGTGGGCGACGCGGTCAGCTTTCCCGTGGTGCTGGCCCCGGATGAGACCGCCCTCGCCCTGCGGCCGGGCATGACCGGTCGGGCGGAGATCCGCTGATATGAACGACGCCGATCCGATCATTCGCGTGGATAACGTTCACAAGTCGTACCTGATGGGCAAGGAGGCGGTGCCTGCCCTGCGGGGCGTCTCCCTCGACATCGCGCGCGGCGATTTCGTCTGCCTGATGGGCCCCAGCGGCTCGGGCAAGACCACCCTGCTCAACATCGTCGGCGGCCTGGACGAGCCGAGCCGCGGCCACGTAGCCATCGAGGGCGAGAACCTGGTGGCCCTCTCGGAGGACCGGCTGGCTCGGCTGCGCCTGAGCAAGATCGGCTTTGTGTTCCAGAACTATAACCTGTTGGCCAACTTTACCGCCTTCGAGAATGTCGAGGCGCCCATGGTGCTGGCCAATGTGAGCCGTCGCGAGCGCCGCCGCCGCACCGCCAGCCTGCTGGAGAAGGTGGGCCTCGCCGACCGCGCTCATCACTATCCGGGCGAGCTCTCCGGCGGGCAGCAGCAGCGCGTGGCCATCGCCCGCGCGCTGGCCAACGACCCGCCCATCCTCATCGGCGACGAGGTCACCGGCGACCTGGACACCGATTCGGGCCTGGCCATCATGCGCCTGCTCGCCGAGCTGAACGCCGAGGGCACCACCATCATCTTTGTGACCCACGACCCGCGTATGGCCGAGTTCGCCGGGCGCCTGATCCAGATTCGCGACGGCAAGATCTGGGACGCCGCCCGCGATCCGGACGCGCCAGACGCGCCCCCCTGGCCCGAGACGGCGGCCTCGCCATGATCGGCCAGTACGTCTTGCGGAGTTTCCGCCGCCGCCGGGTGCGCACTTTCCTGATGGTGCTCTCGTTGGTGGTGAGCACGGGCCTGATCGTGGCGATGGGCGCCCTGGTGGAGACGCTGCGCCGCTCGACGGTGGACCTGATCACTGCCGAGATGGGCCGCCCCGACCTCACTGTGCAGATGGCCGACACCAGCCCCGAGCCGTTCCTGCCCGTCGCCGAGACGAGCGGGCGCATCCTGGCCGCCGACCCCCGGGTCGAGTCGGTGCACCCGCGCTTCCTGAGCCAGGCGACCCTGATCGGCGGCGGCGCCGAGCTGGACGGCTGGATGCTGGCCCTTGACCCTGCCGAGGGGATCGGCCAGGTCGAGGTGATCTCGGGCACCTACCAGCTCGGCGACATGCAGGCCGCCCTGCTGGAGGGCGCCGCCAAGCAGATGCGCGACCTGCGCATCGGCGACACGATCGAGGTGCACTATGCCTACCCCCAGCCGAGGGAAAAGGGCTCCGTGGGAGCGGCGGGGGCCAGCCAGCGGCGCGTGGTCGGTCGCCTGACCATCAGCGGCATCGTGACCCAGAACGGCGTCGCCACCGCCGGGATCAACGACGGCGGCCTCATCGTGCATCTCGCCGATGCCCAGGCGCTGCTGGGCCTGCCAGACCGCGCCGGCTACGTGGTGGCCATGGTGAGCCCGGCCATGTACGAGGCCGGCAACGCCGAGACCGCCGCCCTGGGCGTGCGCGACGTGGCCCTCCACGTCCAGGCGGCGCTGGGCGAGCCCTATGTGGTGCGCGCCAACAAGGCGGGCGCGCTGGACGAGATGGGCATGGTGTTCATGATCCTCCAGGCTATGATCAGCGTGTATGGGCTCATGTCGCTGAGCGTGGTCGGCCTGCTGGTCTACACCCTGGTGATGACCAACGTGCAGGAGCAGCGCCGCGAGATGGCCATCCTGCGCATCATCGGTGGCCAGCGCAAGATCCTCTTTGGCATCGTGCTGGCAGATGTGCTGGCTATCGGCGTGTTGGGGGTGGGACTGGGCGCCCTCTTGGGCCAGGCCATCACCACCTTCGGGGTGGTGCCGCTGATCGAATACCTGGCTCGCCAGCAGGACATCGTCATCGCCCTGCGGCCGACGGTCAGCCTGATGGGCATCCTGCCCGCGGTCGTGTCCGCATTTGGCGTGCTGCTCATCAGCGCCATCCGGCCCGCCCAGGAGGCCGCGCGCACCAAGGTGGTACACGCCATCAACCCGGGCGTGGCCGACAACATTCAGTTGGAGGACCTGGAAAAGCTACGCGAACGCCGCCCCAGCCTGAAGCTCTTCCTGACCGGCCTGGTGATCCTGCTGGTGGTGCTGCTGCTCAATAGCCAGTCGCTGGCCGAGCAGTTTGGCATCCCTGTCGCTGAGGCTGCCATCTTTCTGGCCACTCTGATCCTGATGATCCTGGGGCTGGCGGCCCTCTTTTTCGTGTTCACCCGCCCGCTGGAGAAGCTTGTCCTGGCCGCCATCGGCCTCCTTGCGCCCAGGCTGACCTACTTTGCCGCCCGGAACGTGGCCCGCACCGCCGAGCGCAACACCCTGATCTCCGCACTGGTGCTGCTGAGCGGGGTGCTGCCCAGCTTTCTGGCCACCCAGAGCGCCATCTCGAACGCCAACGTGGTCACCGACGTGCGCCTAAACATGGGCGCGCCCGTGCGTATGCAGACCTTCTCGCGCTACGCGGCGCCCGAGCTGGCGTCCCTCTCCTACCTCAAGCCGAGCTTTGTGGACAAGGAGCTGCGCGCCGTGCCGGGCATCGGCGACGCCGTGGGCCTCACCTACGAGCGTCGGGCGCGGGTGCAGGACCTGGTGGGCATGCGCAGCGGCTCCCTCACCCTGGTGGGCGTCGCTGGCGATCTGAGTCGGGTGCTCCATCCCGACCTGGCCGTCTTTGCGGGCGGCGACATCGCCTCGCTGGCGCGCCTGCAGGCCGACCCGCACGCCGTGATCATCAGCCAGGGCATGGCCGAGGGGCTGGCCATCCCGCTCGGGGGCGTGATCGTAGTGGAGGGCCAGGGGCTCGATCACCGCGAGGAGCTCACCGTGGTGGGCATCGCCCAGCGGCTGCCCGGGTTTCACGGCATCGGGCGGGTGCGGAGCCAGGCCCTGGATGGCGGCACGGCCCTCGTGTCGCTGGAGGCCTTTCGCCGGCTGACCACCGACCCCAGGGAGCCCTTGCCGCCCCCCGACGACCCGATCCTGCGCGTCCTCCTTACCACCGTGGCGCCGGGCGCCGACCCGGTCACCGTGGAGGCCGCCCTGCACGAGGCGTTCAGCCAGGATTACGGCTTTTGGACGCGCGTCGAGGCGGTGCGCATCCAGCGGGCCCGCCAGGAACACGCCAACGGCCAGATCTTTTTGCTGGTGCTCACCCTGCTCAGCTTTGTCACCGCCGTGTTCGGCGTCTTTGCGGTCATCTATGTGACCATCTACGCCCGGCGGCGTGAGATCGGCATGATGAAGGCCATCGGGGCCCGCAACCGCGAGCTGAACGGCATGTTGAGCGTCGAGTCGATCGCCATGGCCCTCAGCGCGGCGCTGGCGGGCATCCTGGCCGGTGCCACCATGGGCTATGTCTTTGCCCTGGTGGAGAACGCCATGGCCCAGCGCCCGCAACGCTTCACCCTGGACACCACCGTCATGCCCGCGATCATCGTCCTGGTCACCGCCGCCTCGATCCTGGGGAGCATCCTCTCGGCGCGGCGGATCGTCAAGCGCAAGGCGGTGGAGATCTTGCGCATGAGTTGAGCCCCGGCAGGTGCGTGGGCCGCATCTGCCGGCGGGTAGGGGCCCGTTATCGCGGAGCGGGGGCAGACGTGGCGGCATACTCTATGCCGCCGATCAGCGCATAGACCATCGTCCGGTTGCCCCGCTGGATGTGCGAATCTCTGGCGGGCTGCGCAGACTGGCGCCGTGATCTCTTGCCCCGCCCACCACCGTTGTGCCAGATAGCTCGGAATCAGCGACCATATGAGCTATTTCTGTTTAAATCATGTACTCAGGTTAGCCTAATCAGGATTCGACTCCCCCACCCTGCCACAAGTGTACAAAAAAGCGAGACATGCGACACGCTCTGTGCTACAATGAATGCGAAGGAGGTGCCGCATGTCAAAGCGCGTTCTCTGTGTCCTGATTGTCCTGCTGTTCGCCGTCGCCGTCGCCAGCGTGTTGGCTGATGAGCCCCCAAGCAGCACAGTCTACATCGCATGTGTCCATACCGGGCCTACGCCACCGCTCGTTACGCCCACCCCTACTGAGGAAGCATCCGGCGAACGTGTGGTGCTAGAATTCGAGAAGTTGCCAGATTTTGACGGTATCCCCATTCTCATACACAACCAGTATGCACAGCCGGTGACGAATGTCATCATCCAGTGGCGCTCGGGTTCGTGCGATCCGATAGGCGGTTTTTGTTACTCTGTAGACGAGCCCGATGTTTTTGTCGAGGGGCGTATCGAGCCCGGCGAGACTCGGGAAGTGATACTCCACGTAAGCGTGGGCTATCGGTCTTTTACGAGCGCAAAAGTCACTGGCATTCTCGTTACAGAGTAAGCCACGTGACGAGCAGAATCCATGCCAACTTGACGATCTCGATGAACATCAGGCCGCCACCTTTCCGATCCACTCCTTGACCTGCTTTACCAGGTCATAGAGCACGCTCGGCCCCTGCCCGATCACGCCGCAAGAGATGATCCGCCCCACGATGGGCGCCTCGCTGAACACCGGCAGGAAATCCAGGCCGGTATACCAGGCCAG
>JAFGLK010000532.1 GCA_016928125.1 Anaerolineae bacterium | reverse complement strand
GGATGCCGCTCGGCAGGATGCCGCTCGGCATCTTGCCGCAGGTCATCTACTGCAGCCCTGGCGCTAGGCGGCGCTGCGAAACGGCCGCGCTCCGTTTCTGTCAGGCAAACCAGAACGGCTCGCCCCGATTGAACGGCGCCGCATACTCCCTGGCGATCTGCGGCACCTTGGTGGCCAGTAACGCCTGGGCGCGGGGATTGGCGGCCCAGAAGGAAATCGTGCCCACCATGCCCCCGATGAAGAACGCCTCGATCAGCCTGGGGTGGCCGTCCTGCAGGTCACGCACGCTCCGATAGCCCTGCAGGAACGCGGGGTGCAGATCCGCTTTCATGTCCGAGAGGCAGATGCCCAGATCAAACAGATAGTATCCCGTCGCGCAAAAGGAGAAATCGATCAGCCGGATGGCCCCTTTGTGGTAGAGCAGATTGCCCTTGTGCGCGTCGGCGTGCATGATCCCGTGGGTCTGCCGATCCTCCTGCATGGGGCGCAGCATCTCGCACAGCCGCGCGATGGCTTGCTCGAATTCAGCATAGTCCGCCCGGCTGATGCGCCCATCCACCAGCGCCGGCCGGATGCCCCTCAGCATCGCCTGGAAATACGCCGCATCGCGTTTGGGGCGCGTGAATCCGGCGGGGATCTCCCACAGGCTGGCGTGGCGGTGCAACGTGGCCAGAAGCGCCCCGATCTGGCGGGCGGTCTCCTCCGTCTCCAGCGCGCGGTGATACGGCTCCCCCGCCACCCAGCGTAGCAGCGTGCAGTTGATCGCCCCAGCGGCGCCCGCTGCCCTGATCTGGGTGACCAGCTCGCCCGCCCGATTACGCAGCGGCTCTTGCAACACCAGATCGGTGTCGCGGTTCAGCGCCTCCAGCCAGAGCAACTCCGAACGGACCGCATCGGCGTCGGCGCCGTGGGCGCCCATGGCCGCGGTGACCGGCACGTGGGTGCGCAGGAGATACGCGTCCGAGCCACGCCCCTGCACCTTGAAAGTCGCGTTGTCGCTGTGCTGCAGAAACGTCAACCCGGCCTCGGCCAGGCCGTACTGCGCCAGCGCCCGCCTGGCTATATCCTCGAGTGAGGCGTGCGGTAGCATCCTCGGTCCTCTCCTGCGGAGCGTGGGACCCACCGGCCGGCGCGATCCGATCCGGTCGTCGTGAGCCTGGGAGCAGTCGCTGGCCCCGCGCAGGCGTTCGCCCACGCCGGCCATGCCCTCGACTGAGAGTATGCTTCAGGCTGGGGGTGTGGTGCAAGCGATAACGCGATCTGCGGACGAGCGACGAGGGGCGCGCATGGGGCGCCGATCAGCGGGAAACGCCCCGGGCCGTGGCGCCGGTGTCTGGGCGCCGCACAGGTGCGTCCTGCCAGGCCCCAGGCCGGCCCGGCAAGACGGGCTGCGCCGGATAGCAAGGGCGCCGCGGCACATCCGGCCGGACCTCAGCGCCCCGAGGGATGTACACCTTTGCGACGCAGGGCGAGGTCATGGCTCGCAACAAGGCGCCGTACCCCACATCGAACTCAACCTGGCTACCGACCGCCAGCGCCGCGGCTCGGTCGTGCAGCACCAGTTGATCGCTGCAAGCCCCCACGATCTCGGCTTGCAGTCGAGGACGGATGGCGTCCGGATCCACATCCTGCTCGCCCAACCCCACGATCGCCCTGCGCATGGCCTCCCCGCCGCGAACGAGCGGCCTGCGCCCCAACGCCGTCTGCCCGATCTCTCCATAGGGGCGAGCGGGCTTGGTCTTGACCTCGATCACCTCCCCGACCAGGGTAAAGGCATCCGTGGCGAGACCCGCGATCGGTCGGCGCTCCACCGTCTCGCGGCCCAGCAAGATCGCCTCACCGATGCGCAGGTGGTTCACGCGTCCAGGCTCGGCGCCCGACATGACCCAGCGATGATTGGCGGAATTCCCGCCCGAAACGGTCTCGAGCGCCAGCCCAAAGCGCGCTTCTGCCCGCGCCACCAGGCGAGAGAACGCCGCCATCTTGGCATCGGTAGGCACCACGCCGCTCAGACAGGCGAGATTCGTGGCCAGGCCCGTCAGGTGAACGCCTCTTAACGCCAGCACCTGCTCGATCACATCGTGCAACTCTGCGGGCATGATGCCCTCTCGAAGGTCGCCCATCTCGACCATCATCAGAATGCCGTGAGTCTTGCCCAACGCCCGCGCGTGCGTGGCCAGGAGCCGGATCACCGAGGGCTCGCTGTTCAGGCTGACGTCCGCCAATCGCACGGCCCTGGCCACCTCGCTCACCGCCGGCGGGCTGATGAGCATGAACTCGGCCGGGATGCCCGCCGCTCGCATACGTTGAATGTTGTCGAGCCGCGAGTCGCCCAGCGAGCGGATCCCCGCGCGAACCAACGCCGCGGCGATCGCGGGCGCGCCGCACACGCCCTTGGTCACTGCGGTGATCGCGATGCCCCGCGCCCCATACATTTGGATCAGGCGCCGCGCATTGGCCTCTATGCGGTTCAGATCGACTCTGAGTCTGACCGACACCTCAAGCCCGCTCTTTCGTCGCGATGTGCAGACGTGCCATCGCCGCCCGCACGATCTCACCGATCAACTCCCGGCCCCCTTTGCCCTCCGCGCGCGCCATAAAGCCGATGTAACTATGCGGCTTGTCGGGCGGCGTGCAGGTCAGCCCGGCGAAGGTGTTCCCTTCCAGCAGAAAGGGACCCTCGTCTGTCACGATCGTGTCGATGCGGCCATAGTCTCTGAACCCCAGCGCGTGATAGGCTCGTAGCGCCAGGCTCTGCATCCGTTCAGTCTCGGCCGGGCTGAGATCGGCCGGGCAGTGGAACGAGTCATCGTCCCGCTCCTTTTTCTCGAACGTGAGCGTCCTGTCGCCCTGTCTGTAGCGGATCTCGAGCGGCGGCAGCGCCCGCGCCTCGCGGCCATTGCCCACAATCCCCAGGGTGATCTCTCGCCCCCGCAGGAAGCGCTCGATGAGCACCGGCTGACCGATGGTCTCCAGGCGCCGTTCAACGCCGTTCACCAGCTCAGAGTAGCTCTCCACCACCGAGCCCTCATCGATACCCGAGCTGCCCCTGCCCGCCACAGGCTTGATGAACAGGGGATAGTCGAAAGGCGGGGCATCTCGGAAGGGCTCGCAATCGCCCACCGTGCGAGCCACCGCAAAAGGCGAGCTGGGCAGGCCAACTTGCTGCCAGAGCTGTTTCGCCAGCGACTTGTCCGTCGCCACGGCGATGGTAAAGGGATCCGAGCCCACATACGGGATCTCGAGCTCCTCCAGGATCGCGGCCTCGACCAGGCTGGAGACGTTAAACACCAGATCGAGATCCCGTTCGGCCAGCTCGCCCATGATCTCAGGCCCCCACTGGATCAGCTCGACCCGATAGCCCGCCTCAACCAGCGCCTGCCTGTGGTGTTCCACCTCCTCTGATGTGGTATCTATGATGTGACCTGCGCCAACGAACCTCTCCTGAAGCGCAAAATTGCCTCTTTTCTTGCTCAGCAACCCGATCCTGACATCCTGCATACAGGTACCGTCCTTTCATCTTCAGCCACGCCGACGAGCTGTTCGGTCGCGCCGGGGCCTTCAGGCCACCCTTCGCAGGTCGTCTCCTGGCTCCTGACTGACCTGCCCCTCGGACACAAAGCGGATCAACTCGTCCGCGCTCAACTGCTCGATGCCGAGCACATCCAGGGTCCGCCCGCGCCGCTCATAATCCGTCTGGTGGATGATGCCCGCCAGGCGGATCAGGCTGCGGATGGCCGGCACCGCCACGCCATAGCGCTCGCCCAGCGCCGCGATGGGCACGAGGCTCATGGGCACATCCTCCGTGATGTAGCGGTGATTGAGGGTAGCTGGCGCGGTGATGCCGTGGTAGCCCATCTGGTTGTGGATCGCGTCGTGCAGCGTATCTCCTGTGGCGTCGTAGGCCAGGCTCAGCCACTCGAGCGCGGTGCGGGCGCGAATGCCGAGCGACGAGGCGACCGTGACGCGCTCACGATCCAGGCGCTCGAGGACGCGGGCCACCGACGGCGTGACGCCATCGATATAGAACTGGTATCTGCCACCGGTTGACTCGATGCGCCCCGCATTGAGCAGGGTCAAGGCGGGATGGAAGATGGCGCCCATATTGTCCAGCCCCGTGTGAAGGACCGTCTGCCCATCGATGAATTGCGGAAACACATCCCGCAGCGCGTCCAGAACCGTCGACGTGCGCGTAGCGGGCAGCGCCGCGAGGGGCACGGCGTCCTTCATGCGCAAGATGCGCGCCTGGACCGGACCCTCCGAGCGGCAGGCATAGAGCAGCGTCTCGGCCTCCGCCACCGTCACGTCGGCCTGGCAGGCCTGATCGCGCAGCGTCTTGACGAATTCGAGACACCCGCCGGTGCGGCCGGGGTTCAGCACCAGGATCTGCCCGTCTCGCAGGTGAGGCGCCATGGCCTGCGCGATGGGCCGATGCGCGGTGGCGGGCACCACCACCATGATCACGCCCGAGGCCGCCAGGGCCTCGGCCATGTCGGATGTCACGCGCTCGATTCGGCCAAACCCCCGCGGACCTCCGTTGCGCGCGGCCAACTCGATCCCCCCTCGGACCTTGATCGCTTCAACCTTGGCGGCGGTGCGGTTGTAGAGGGTCACCGGCACGCCCATCAGGCCCAGGTGAGCGGCCATGGTCTTGCCGCCATGTCCCGCGCCCACCACCGTCCACATCTCCTGAACGCTCATGCTGCTGCCCTCCCTCGCGATAGTCGCTCTACGCCCAGCTCGGCCAGGCGCTCGGCCTCCGCCAGGGGCTGCCCGGTGGTCGGATTCACCGCCACGCAGGCGCCCCGCGCATCGACCCGCGAGATGATCTGGCCCCGGGCATAGCGGTTGTTCTTCAGGTGCGGCGCATCCAGAATGCCCAGGCTCAGTGCCCGCGCCAGCGTGGCCGGGTCCGTCAGCGGATCGCGCACATCGGCGTCGGCCACGGCGCGGATGCCCGCCAGGAGCACCTGCGCCTCCTGAACCAGCTCCTCACGCCGCGCCTGTACCGCGGGGTCCGCCGTCAGGTCGGGCTGCCCGCGCAGGGCGTTCTCGATCGATCGCCGGGCCAGCTTGCAGGCCTCGATCACGTCCGCCGCGGTGGCCGCGTGATGGGCCTCGGTGTGGCCCACCACATGCACGATGTGTGGCTTGAGGCCCATCTGCACGTACACGCTGG
>JAFGLK010000531.1 GCA_016928125.1 Anaerolineae bacterium | reverse complement strand
TTGGCCGCACAAAAAACTGGCCGAGCCTGGGGAGGAGGCATCCCAAGCTCGGCCGAACGTCAGCCTGCGTGGTAGAGAGGGACTAGCAGACGCCGCGTGTTCTCAGCACGGCGGGCACCGTCTGCAGGAGGATTTTGATGTCGAGCCACAGACTCTGCCTCTGGGCATACTCGATGTCGAGTTGCACCATCTCGTCGAAGGAGAGCTCATTGCGACCCATCACCTGCCATAGACCCGTCAGCCCTTGCTGCACGCTGAGCCGGCGCAGATGCCAGCGCTTGTACTGCCGCACTTCATACGGGATCGCCGGCCGCGGCCCCACCAGAGACATCTCGCCTCGCAGCACGTTGAACAACTGGGGCAGCTCATCCAGGCTCATCTTGCGCAGAAAGCGCCCCACGCGCGTCACCCGACGATCGCCATTCAGCTTGAACAACTTCTGTTCGCCCTCCCCCATCCGTTTGGCGGCCCCATTGATGAGCTCTGTCACATAATGCTGATGGACCGCCTGGTCGGCGTCAGCGTACATGGTGCGGAATTTGAGAAAGGTGAACTGCTGTTCATCTGGATTGGGCTCGCCGAGAGGCTGCTCCCCACGCACGCGCTGCTGACGGAACACTATGGGGCCCTGCGAATCCAGGGCAATGGCGCACGCGATCACGAGCATCAGTGGAGCAAACAGTATGAGCAAGATCGACGCGACCACAATATCTAGGAGTCGCTTGGCAGCGAGATAGGCTGCATTGTTCTCGCGCGTCGTGATGCCCTGATAAGCCGTCATCGCGCGGATGTGTGCTACTTTGGTTGCCACGCTTCACCTCACCCCATTTGGCAGGACCCGTTGGTCCTTTCTGCTCTCTCTTGTCAGTATACAGGGCTGAGATGTAGCCTGAATGAAATGCGAGAGCGTTTTGTATGACTATTTCTTCATCACCGCTGATGTCTAGATCACGCGCGACGTGCTCTCCGGCCAGCGCATGAGCGCATCGAGAACAAGCGAAAGCGCGGAGCTTGTGGCTCCGCGCTTGAGTGTGCTGCCGTCCGATTGTAGGTCTATTGTTCGTCGGGCAAGGCTTCGCCCAGACCCGACTCTGTCAGGTCTGCGAGGCGCCGCGTCTCACCAGGCAGCGTCGCTTCGTCGACTTCGCCCTGGCTGCCCGAGCCGCCCGCGGCCTCGGCTCGCCCCGATGCCTCCGGAGAGCCAGAGCCGGTCACTGTGCCAAAGCGCGTCAACACAACGCCCCCGAGCGCCCAGCTCACCGTGATGACCGCCAGCAGTGGCCCCACGCACGGAACCATCGCCACAGCCGTGATCAGCAACGTGCCCACTACGGCCTCGACCATCGGCGTCTGCTCGCGCACCTTGAGCCATGCCCGAAGCTTCTGCGCGATGAGCCACCCGGCCGCGACCCAACCCACCAGTGCGCCCAGGAGCAGGCCAATCACCAGCATCACCGCCACAGGAAAGCCAATGCAGATGATCACCAGCACCGGCACCAGCACCGCGCTGATGAGCAGCGTCAGCAGGCCCACCGCGGTGCTCATCACCACTGATCGACTCATCCATGTCGTGATGCGCCGCATGTGGGTCGGCAGAAGGCTCATCACAATCAGGGCCACAAACAGCAATGTGATCACGGTGCCCACTCGACGTGCCGACCGGGCCAAGCCAGCTGGTACACCTTCGCGCGCCGGCGCAGGAGCGCTCTCCTGCGAGGGCGGCTCCAGGCCAAGGGCAGGCAAGGCCTCTGCCAGCTCCGCCAGCCACTCTCGATTCCGCCTGGCATCAGCTCCCTCGACCACGTGCCCACCCACACGCGCCCTGGGATCGCGCTCGAGACTGCCCAGCGCGATGACATCCCCATCCACGCGGGCCGTCGCGCCGAGCCTCGTGGCGCCGCCAAACGAAACCACATCGCCCATCACCCGGCCCTCGATGACGATCTGCCCGGCCAACACCGCCACGTCGCCATCCACCACGCTCTCGGCTTTGAGGTGGGCCGAGCCGCCCAGGATCACCAGGTCATCAGCGTAGGTATCGCCGGGCTCAAGCACGAATTCGCCCCCCACCACGGCGCCCTCGCTGCGCTCATCCGCCCACACAGGCGCTGACAGCGCCAAGAACAGCGCCAGGGCGAGGATGATCAGCGATCGCAGGCGCATCCCCCTCAGCATAGTCGCCTCCATCATGCTTTATGCTCCACCTCGCACGCCCATCTGCATATGCAGAGCCGAGGCGCGCGCCACCAACTTCACCCAAGGAACCGCAAGAAGCATTACCAGCACCACACAACCCGCCAGAACTAGTCCGCCGTACCCGCCGAACAGGCTCCACAAGACGAGCCTGATCGCTGAGAAGAACGTCCCGACCAGGTTGGCCACGCTGGTCACCAAGCTGACCAGAGCGCGCAACACAGCTGGGCTCTCCGAGAATATGCCGCTCAGCGCCGCGAGGGGCGCCCACGCCACCGCGAGCAAGATCGCCAGGCCGAGCAGCATCAAGGCGACTCCGCGCACAAACGAGAGCCATCGACTGCGACGTCGCACGCGCGCCATGACCTGCGCGGTGAACTCGGCCGGAGCCGGCTCAAGCGCGACCTGCTCGAACAGCACCGAGACGGCCCGCAATTGCTGCCACTCAAGCCAACAGTCATCACATGTCTCGACATGCTGCTCGAGCGCCAGCGCCTCCTTAGGGCTCAAGAGGCCGTCCAGCTGCAAAGACATCCATTCAGAAGCTTTGTGACACTGCATTCTGCGCTTCCCTCCTCTGGTCGCGCTCCTGGAACGAGAGACCGCCCCCTTGCTCGGCGAGCAGAGCGGCCACCATCTGGCGCGCCCGATGCAGGCGAGATTTGATCGCACTTTCGGTGGAGCGGGTCAGCTCGGCCATCTCCACGTACGAGAGCTCCTGCCAGTAGCGCAGGACTATGACCTCACGGTACTGGGGTGGCAGCTGATCCAGCACGGCCTGGATCGCCCGCCCTCGCTCGGTGCCCAGGATCTCCTGTTCCGGCTCAGGTCGCTCATCGGGAATCCAGCGCGAAGATTGGATCTCCTCCATCGATACGTTCCTGCCGCGCCGCCTGCGCAGCCGATCGATGCAATAGTGCGACGCGATCGAGAGAATCCAAGAGGAGAACTTGCGCGATGGATCATAGCTGCTCAGTCGCGTGTAGGCCCGCAGAAAGGTCTCCTGCGCGGCATCCTCGGCCGCGCCGCTATCGCCTAGCATGCGATACGCCAGGTTGTAGACGGGGCCTTTGTAGGCCTCCACGAGCTGCGCAAAGGCCTCCCGGTCGCCGCGCTGCGCCCGCAGAGCCCAGGCTTGCTCCTCTCTACTGTCGCCCACCCTCCCCAGCCTCCCATCCCTCTGAGCGGCGTCTCGCCTCTGCATCCACCTTTACGCGCCAGCGCGGCGAAAGTTGCGCGGGTCTCAACCACAGCACGCCCACGCGTCTGCCACGAGGCGGCCAATAGCCTCTGGCCTTTTGCGCCTTGGGCGCGCTAATCCAACCGCTCGACGATCTCGGCGCGGCCGCTTTCGGTGTCGTACACCGCCCAACTTGACACGCCAAAGCGCCCCATCACCTCACCGGGGTTCACAAGTAGGGTGCGCCCCTCCCAACGGATAGCGCGCTCGTGATTGTGGCCATAACAGACCAGGTCGTACTGCTGGCCAACCGCCAGGGCGCGCGCCAGGTGCGGATAGTGCGTCAGCGCAATGCGGCGCCCATCGAGGGCCAGCTCGGCAAACTCGCCATGAATGTGCACATTGCCGTGGCCCTCTACGCTCGCGGAGATGTGCAACTTGTCCCCATCGTTGTTGCCCCACA
>JAFGLK010000530.1 GCA_016928125.1 Anaerolineae bacterium | reverse complement strand
GCCACGCCAGCGCCCACCGTGGTGGTGGTCGCGTCCAAGGAACCTGAGGCGACCGGCGCCCAGGTGGTCATCTCCTTCGTGCCCGGGCTGGGCTCGTTCAACCTCGAGCCCTATCGTCGCCTGGCCAAGAGATTCCAGGAGCAGAACCCCGATATCGCCGTGGATGTCAAGATGCTGGACATCACCGGCGCAGGGGGAGGGGCGCCGTCCCTGGCCAGCCTGGCTCAGTCGGCCGACTGCTTCCAGTGGTTCCCCAGCCTGAAGGACCCCAAGAGTCTGGAGGCCATCCTCAGTCTGGACCCGTTCCTGGAGGCGGATGACGCCTTTGACCTGAGCGGCTACTACCCGCAGCTCACCAAGCAGTTCACCGAGCAGGGCCAGGTGTGGGCGTTGCCCGCCGACGTGACCCCCTTTGTGATCGAGTACAACCGGGACCTCTTTGACGCCGCCGGGCTGGACTATCCCGCCGTCGACTGGACCTGGGAGGAGTTCCTGGACACGGCGGTGGCGTTGACCCAGGGCGAGGGCGAAGCCAAGCAGTACGGCTATGTGGCCGAGATGTACGAGTCCAGCGACCTGATGCTGATGCTGCAGCGATTGGGGGCCAAGCTGGTCGACAGCCAGGTCGATCCTCCGGCGCTCACCCTCGACGACCCCTCGGTGATCGAGGCCCTGGGCTGGTATGCGAGCTTGCACACCGAGTACAAGGTCAAGCCGGCCTTTATCACCGACCTCAGCAAGCTGGTGGGCGCCAGCGCCGCCTACGTAGAGCGGGAGGGTCTGATCAACGGGGGGCGCGCGGCCATGTGGACCAGCTCGGCCACCACGGCGGCGGTCATGGGTCCGCGAGCGAACCTGAACATCGGCGTGGCCCCGGTGCCCGCCAGGGCCGATGGCACCAGCCGGGCCAGCATCCTGACCACGAGCGGCTACTTTATCTCAGCGCACACCCAGGAGCGCCTGGCCTGCTGGAAGTGGATCACCTTCCTCAGCGGGGAGGCGGAGGCCGTCCAGGGCTTTCCCGCCCGGCGCTCGCTGGCCGAGTCGGACGCCTATCGCGAGAGGGTCGGCGAGGAGCGAGCGGCGGCCTACCTATCCAGCGTGGCCGATGCAGCGGAGCCGTCGTCCCTGGACATCCTCAACGAGGAGGAATGGCTGGGCGGCGCCCTCTTCTGGGTCTTTCAGGCCTACGGCAAGGTGCTGGAGGGCGAGATGAGCGCCGAGGAGGCGCTGGCTGAGGCGCAGGAGTTGGCCGAGGAGTACCAGGCCTGCCTGGCGGTCGGCGGGGACTATGACGGGGAGGCCTGGCGGGCCTGTCTCAAGCAGGCCGATCCCGGCCTGCCCGACTTTATCCTGGCGCAGGCGGGCTAGGGGCAGCGAGCGCACCGTCAGGAGCGGCGAGCGAGAGAGAGCGGGGACCCGCACACAAACGAGCCAGGGCCAGGCGCACACATCCCCCTGCCGAGGCGCGCCTGCGGCCCTGGCTCGTTCGCCGCCACCCCTTGGAGCGGCGGCCCGCTCAGGCCGCCTTCCGGTTGAGCGACACGGCGCGCAGTTGCTTGAGCGCGCCATACAGATCCTGCGCCATCCAGCACTCTTGGATCTTGTTGGCCACAAAGCGATAGATGGCGATGGCGCCCCAGTTGGCATAACGCCCGGTGGGAGCCACGCCCAACCATTCGCCCTGCTGGGTGCCCGCAAAGGTCAGGCGGCAGACCACCTTGTGCCCCGCGCCGATCATCTCCTCCAGCGTCACGCGCAGATCGGGAAAGGCCGCGCGCAGCTCGCGGATCTCGTTCTTGTGGGCCTCCAGACCCAGGCTCTCGGCGACGCCGGTGGTGACGTCGTAGCGAATGCAGTGGGGCGAGTAGACCTGCTCGACGATAAAGACGTTGCCTTCGTTCCAGCCTCGGTCGATGAGCAGACGGATGCAGTCCATTGGGCCGGTGATCATGATGCTTTCTCCTCCCCGGTGAAGCGCAACGATGCGGGCGGGTCGACGAGGTGGCGGCCATAGGGGACGCTTGGCTCGCCGCGTCGCTCCATGCCCACGCGGCTCTGGCGCTCCCTAGGAGTCGCCCGCGCCCCGCCCGAGTCGTGAGGAGGACCTGATGCGGCATCTTCGCTTCGGCAACGGGCCGGGGAGGCTCCTGGCTGCCTGCTCATCTTTATTATCGCAGGGGAGAGGGCAAAAGTCAAGCGAAATCGGGCCCAAAAGCGCATCCACCCGCTTGACAACGGTGTTCTTCTTGCGTAGAGTGCTTGCAATGGCACGCCCGACGCCGAGCCCTTCACCGGCGCCTCATCTACCCGCCAAAGGAGCGCGAACCCATGCTGCCCCAACGCTTTCTCCGTCCCCTGCTGGTTTTGGTCCTGCTGGTTGTCGCTCTATCGCTGGCCCTGAGCTCTGCGGGCGCCGGCCCCGTGGCGCCGGCATCGCGGAGCTTGCAGAGCAACAGCGCGGCCACCAATGCTGGGGTGCTGCAGGACTGCGAACTGGCCGCGCCCGCGTTGGTCTCGCCCCCGAATGGGGCCATCGTGAACCCCACGAACGTCACCGTGGACTGGGATCCGGTCGACGGTGCCGAGGACTATACCTTGGAGGGCTCAGAGTACCCCGACATGTCGAACTCCGCCTCGGTCACTACAGCGGACACGCAGTACACGTTAGTGGGTACGCTGAGACCAGACTTCTGCCTTTACTGGCACGTGCGCGCGAACAAGAGTGGGTGCCCCAGTGGCCCATGGAGTGAGACCTGGTATGCCTGCACCCCGCCGGCGACGCCGACGGCCACGGCGACCGAATCCGTGGAGGTGACGCCGACGGCCACGGCGACCGAATCG
>JAFGLK010000529.1 GCA_016928125.1 Anaerolineae bacterium | reverse complement strand
TCCAGCCCCGACGACGCAATCGCCGCCTCGCTCAAGATGGTCGACCAGGCCGACATCTATGTCGGCATCTATGCCCACCGCTATGGATACGTGCCAAAAGGACACGACCTCTCGGTCACAGAGATGGAATACGACCACGCGGGCGAGCGCGGCATCCCCCGCCTGGTCTACGTGATGCACGAGGACCATCCGGTCCGGGCCGCAGACGTCGAGACCGGGGAGGGCGCGGCCAAGCTGGCCGCGTTCAAAAAGCGCGTGCTGGCGGAACAGGTGGTCAATTTCTTTCAATCTCCTGCCGATCTGCGGGGGCAGGTGCTCCACGGCCTGGTGCCGCACCGCGAGTCGGACGTGACAAAGTTCCACTACGTCCGCGACATCCCCGCCCCGCCCGAGCCCTACGTTGCCCACCCCTACACCCTGCTCCAGACGCGCGAGCTGATCGGCCGCCGGGGCGAGCTGAACCTGCTCACCGACTGGGTGGCCCGGCCCGGGGCGCGCGTGTACGGGGCGCGCATCCTCAACCTGGTGGCCATCGGCGGCATGGGCAAGAGCGCCTTGACCTGGCACTGGTTCAACGCGATTGCATCGCTCGAGATGGTGCCCCTGGCCGGGCGGCTGTGGTGGAGCTTTTACGAGAGCGACGCCCGCTATGAGAATTTCATCCCCCGCGCCCTGGCCTACGCCAGCGGGCGGCCCAGGGAAGAGGTGGAGGGCCTGCCCCTGTTCGAGGCCGAGGCGCAGTTGCTGCACCTGCTCGACGCGCGGCCCTTTCTCCTCGTCCTGGACGGCCTGGAGCGCATCCTGATCGCCTACGCCCGCCTGGACGCCGCCCACCTGCAGGACGACGACCTGGACCGGGAGACGGCCCACTCTGTCGCCGGGGCCTGGGGCCTGCCCGAGAGCGCGGCGCAGTCCTACACCGGGCAGGGCCGCCTGCGCCGGACGGCCGACCCGCGCGCGGGGGCCTTTTTGCGCAAGCTGGCCCGCGTGAGCCGGTCGCGGGTGCTGGTCAGCACGCGCCTCTACCCGGCCGACCTGCAGGCGGTGAACGGCGCCCCCTGGCCCGGCTGCGCGGCCCGCTTTCTGCCCGGCCTGAGCGACGACGATGCCCTGGCTCTGTGGCGCGCCTTTGGGGTCAAGGGCTCGCGCGATGCCCTGCTGCCCCTCTTTCGCACCTGTGAGAGCCACCCCCTGCTGATCCAGGCCCTGGCCGGCGAGGTGGCCCGCTACCGCCCGGCGCCGGGGGACTATGACGAATGGCGGAAGGCCAACCCCGGCTTTGACCCCTTTGGCCTGCCGCTGGTGCAGGTCAAGTCGCACGTCCTGGCCTACGCCCTGCGCGGGCTGGACGAGGCGCAACGCAAGGCCTTGCACACCGCCGCCGGGCTGCGCATGGCCGCCACATATGACACGCTGGCCGCCCTGTTGGCCGGCGAGGGCCGGGCCTACCCCGACGAGCGGACACTGGACGAGGCCTTGTGCGAGCTGGAGGACCGCGGCCTGCTGGGCTGGGACCGGCGCGCCAACCGCTACGACATACACCCCATCGTGCGCGGCGTGGTCTGGAGCGGGCTGGGTGAGGGCGCCCGCGAGGCGATCTATGAGACGCTGCACGGCCATTTCGAGGCCCTGCCCCAGGTCGAGGACTGGCACGACGTGGAGCGTCTGGAGGACCTGACCCCGGCCATCGAGCTGTACCACACGCTGATCGGGCTGGAGCGCTACGACGATGCCGGGCATCTGTTCTACGAACGCCTGCAGAACGCCACACTGTACCGCCTGAGCGCCAGTCGCCAACAGGCCGAGCTGCTGGAAGCGCTCTTTCCCGACGGGCCGGAGGCGCTGCCGCGCCTGAGCAGCCCGGCCTGGCAAGCCTACACGCTCGCCGTCCTGGCAACGGCCTACCAGTTCAGCGGGCAGCCGGGGCGGGCCGCGCCGCTGTTCCGGCGCCACAATGATGTCCGGGAAGGAGAGGGCGACCAGAGCAACCTCGGCGCCGGCCTGCGCAACCTGTCGGACGCGCTGCGCCTGTCCGGGGCGTTACGCGCCTCGGAGGCCGCCGCGCGCCGGGCGCTGGGCATCACGCGCGAGCAGGGCGACCGCCGCAAAGAAGCGGCCAGCTTACACTGGCTGGGGCTAATACTAGCAGCGAGGGGTATCGAACTGGACAGTGCCACGGCATTGGACCGGTCGCTTCAACTAGCACTCCAAGCTGGTGCATATGAGGCCTATGATTACCTTGCGGCGCGTGCTCTATTGTTTGGGTGTTATGACGACGCCCAAGATTGGGCTGATCGTGCTATGGCGTACGGCCAGCGAATACGCTATGAGCGTGGGATGATCCGCGCATCACGCGTGCAGGGCGAGGCCGCGCTGGGCCTGGGCGAGTTGGGGAGGGCCGGCGAGCGCCTGCACCACGCCCTGACCCGCGCGCGGGCGGTGAACCTGGCCGAGGAGGAGCTCCCGGCGCTGGTCGTCCTGGCCGAGTTTCGGCGGAAACAAAGAGACCCCGCCGCCGCGCGCGACCTGCTGGACGACGTCTGGGAGCCCGCCGAGCGCGGCCCCTATCCCCTCTACCACGCCGACGCCCTAAACCTGTTGGCCCAGATCGAGCGCGACGCGGGGAATGCGCAGGAGGCCATCGAGGCGGCCACACGGGCCTACCGCCTGGCCTGGTGCGATGGCCCGCCCTATGCCTACTACTGGGGCCTGGGGCAGGCGCGCGCGCACCTCGCCGCCCTCGGCGCGCCGGTGCCGGATGACCTGCCACCGTTCGAGGAAGCGAATTACGAGCCAATGCCCGAGGTAGAGATCAACCCGAGGGATGAATATTATGTCGAGTAGGGGCGGGAGTCCTCCCGCCCTGGGCGCGATAACCGCGCCCCTACAG
>JAFGLK010000528.1 GCA_016928125.1 Anaerolineae bacterium | reverse complement strand
CGGCCAGCAACCCGAACGTCCAGATCGAGTCGCGTTCCTCGAGATAGCCCTCGCCCTCGGGGATGCGCACCCGCCGACGCCAGGCCCACACAGAAAGCCCGATCAGTCCTGCTAGCAGGGCCAACGCCAGCCCAATGCCGAGACCCGTCCGGACCCACAGCGGCAGCCCCATCGCCAGACCGGGCTGCTCCTGGAACGGCTCAAACTCCTGGGGCGGGGCCAGCTCAAAGGGCTCGAGAGCAGCCTGGTTTCTGGAGAATAGCCCGATGAGCGGGCGCAGGAGCCGGGCCAGGAGATACGCGATGGCAAGCAGGATCAGCCGCAGGCCCGCAAGGAGCGTGCCCCAGATGGGTCGCAGCGCACCCCAGATCTCGCGCACTGCCTGGGGAGAGATCAGCTTGCCCAAGACCCATCCCAGGACGACGACCATGAGGATCACCAGCGAGACCGTCATGAGCCAGTAGCGATTCAGCGCGGGCGGGTTGACGCTGCCCCGCTGCAGCGGATCCCTGGCATGGCGCGAGCCCAGGAGAGCCAGCGCCAGCAGACCGGACAGCGTGAAGCCGAGCACGCGACCCGCCAGGAGGGTTATACTGTCCCTCGAGTCCCCCAGTTGGGCGAGCACCAGCATGCTGAGCACCAGCGTGCCAGCCAGAAAGCTACGCCAGAGCGCGTTGTGGCTCTGCCAGCCGCTCTTCAGCCCGGTAACCCACAGCCCTGCGGTGCCGAGCAGCACGACCAGCTCGGCGGGGATCGCCTCACGCAGATCGAGCAGTCGGTAAGCTAGTCTGGCCAACGCGGAGACCGGCCCTACCCCCGCCGCAGGGAGGAGGTAAAGCACGCTGCCCACAGAGATGAGCAGCCCGACAGCGGCGCCGGCGATAGGCCCGGCCGATCGATCTCGCCACAGCGCAGCCAGACCGGCACCGCCCAGCAGCACGACAAGTGCCATCCCCAAGGGGTAATGCACACCGCCTGGCTGCACATAGCGGCTGCCCAGAGCCAGCTCGAGCACGGGCAGCATCCACATGGCTCGCATCAGCGCTGAGAGCAGCAGAGCCAGGATGGCCCTAGACCAGATGGAGAGCCTCAAGCTGGCGCCACGCATCGCGGCCTCCCAGATGGTGATGCTGAAAGCGCGCGGGCACTGACGGGGACTCATCGCCGACGGTTAGCAGCACCACCGGATGCCCGGCCTCTTGCAGCGCCAGCAGCGCTACATAGAGGTCATCGCTCGGCAGCGCAGACACGGCCGTCAGGGTCGCGCCCAAGGGCAGAAGCGGCATGATTCGATGGAGCAGCTCGGCGATGGGTACGCCACGAAACGGCCCTAACCCAGCCAGAGCCGAGAGCAAGATCGAGAGATGCGCCGGGTGCCTCCCGGGCCGGATGTAGAACCAGCGCTGGCCTTCCTCCCCCAACCCGTTGGCGCAGAGGCCGGCCTGGTGGCGCTCCTCGAGCGCGTGAGCCAGCAGCGAGGCAGCCGCCGAGATCACGTATTCGAGATACTCGGGCACATGCTCAAAGGGGCGCTCCAGGGTCTGCACATCCACCGCCGCCACCAGAGAGAGGGTGGCGCAGGGCTCGAATACCTGGGTCTGCAATGTCCCTCTGCGAGCGCTGGCTTTCCAGTGAATGTGGCGGGGATTGTCGCCTGGCAGATACTCGCGCAAGGTGGCAAAGCGCAAGGGGTCCTCGACGACGGGCCGCCGAGCTCGGCGTTCGCCTACGGGTCGATCCACCGGCAGACCCAGCGTTTCGACCGGCACCACTTTGGGATACACCACCAAGGTGTCCACCACAGGATCCTCTCGCTCCCGCCAACGCATGCCGAACACATCCCCAGACGACAGGCGCGCTGGCCCCAAGGCAAACACGCCACGATGCAGGGCTCTGATCCGGTGGGTGCGCGTCACCCGCTGATACCAGCGTAACGACAGAAAGGTGGCCAACTCCCCGGTGTAGCGCACACGCGCTGTGTCGCTCCCTTCGGTGAGCACATCCAGCGCTTGGGGAAGGCGATCTTGAATCAGGAGCCACGCCAGGGGCATAGGCTTGGCGTTCACGATCTCGAGCTGGAGCGAGGTCTCCTCGCCAAAGGCCAGGTGATGGCTGCCCAATCGCCGTCGGTAAGATAGATTACTCAGGCAGTAACGCGACCAGAGTGCAGAGGCGGCGGTGGCCAGCGCCAGCACGATCACAAAGACCGACAGTAGACCTCGACGCGTGATGACAGCCACGAGAAAGAGAGCTGCCAGCAGCGCCCACCAACCCGCCCCTCTCATGCGGCCGACGTCTCCGACCAGCTCTCCTCCACCGGCACCGGCACCGAGGCAAGCAGCTCGCGCAGCGTCTCACCCGCTGCCTCGCCGTGTAGCCGTCGTCTGGTGCTGGGGATCAGCCGATGGGCCCACGCAGGCTCGACCAGGGTCTGCACGTGGTCCGGCAGCACATGATCGCGCCCTCGCAAGGCCGCCAGCGCCTGAGCGGCGCGATAGAGAGCCAGGGTCCCGCGCGGACTGACGCCCAGAGCCAGATCCTCATGGGAGCGGGTGGCCTGGGCCAGGGCGATGAGG
Organism: Anaerolineae bacterium; assembly: GCA_016928125.1. Next base: position 2,476 of record JAFGLK010000528.1, on the reverse strand, counting down.
TAGCTCTCGATCGAGGGATGCACGTAGACGTGGCGCACGAGACCCATCGAGGCGATGAGAGCCTCCCCTGCAATGACTGGCTGAAGCTCCTCAAGCGGGTCGTCCAAGCGAAAACGCCGCAGGATGGCGCGTTCAGTCTCGCCGTCGGGGTAGCCCAGGCTCAGGCGCAGCAGAAAGCGGTCCAGTTGGGCCTCTGGCAGGGGAAAAGTGCCCTCCAGCTCGATCGGATTCTGGGTGGCCAGCACCAGGAAGGGACGCTGCAGCGGACGCGTCTCGCCATCGCTGGTGATCTGGCGCTCCTGCATCGCCTCCAGCAGCGCGCTCTGGGTGCGCGGGCCCGCTCGGTTGATCTCATCGGCCAGAACTACCTGGGCAAAGAGCGGCCCCGGCCGAAACTCGAAGCGCTGGCTCTGCACATTGAAAATGCTGACGCCGGTGATGTCGGCCGGTAGTAGATCGGGCGTGAACTGGATGCGGCGAAAGCTACAGCCCAAGCTGCGCGCCAGGCTCTTGGCCAGAGTGGTCTTGCCGATGCCCGGCACATCCTCGATCAAAAGGTGCCCCTCGCACAGCAGGGCCACGAGCATCAGCTCGACGACCTCTTCCTTGCCCACGATCACGCGAGCGATGTTGCCCCGAATGCGCTCGCCCGCGGCCTGCACGGGGCTGAGATCGATATCCATAGCCTACCTCAATCGGATAGCTGCAGCCGTCACGCTTGGCTGGCCCAGAGCCTGATGGCTCTGGGCCCGGGAATGAACAAGCCTAGGCTGCATCGGAACGAAGAAACGGCTCTGACCTTACCAATCGATAGCCGTGCCGTCGTCGGGATGGTATCTCTCGGCGTTGCGCCAGTCATGGCCGATCTTGTCGGCCAAAGCCTCGTCATCCAGCTCGATACCCAGACCGGGCTGGGTGGGCAGTTGCACATAGCCATCCTCAAAGACAAAGGGCTTTTTCAGATAGCCCTCGCCCAGGGTGACTTGCTCTTGGGCCAGGAAATTGGGCGTCGCGGCGTCCAACTGCAGGCAGGCCGCCAGCGCGATGGGGCCCAGCGGGCAGTGCGGCGCGATGGCCGCATAGTAGGATTCGGCCATGCCCGCAATCAGGCGCCCCTCAAAGATGCCACCCACATGCGCGATGTCCGGCTGCAAAATGGAGGCAGCGCGCTTTTCGAGCACCTCGCGAAAGGCCCACTTGGTAAAGAGGCGCTCGCCCGTGGCGATGGGCAGATGGGTCTTGCGCGCCAGATCGGCCAGCACATCCACATTCTGGCACTGCACCGGCTCCTCGATGAAGAGCGGCTGATAGGGCTCGAGGGCCTTGATCAGCAGCGCGGAGGTCTGAGGCGGCACGGCGCCGTGAAAGTCGACCGCGATGTCTATGTCGTCGCCGGCCGCCTCGCGGAGCGTGGCAAAGCGCTCCACCACGCGCTCGACGAAGGCTGGCGATTCGACTACGCGCGCGGGACGCCCTCCCGATACGCCCGTTTTGAGCGCCTTGAATCCCTTGGCCACCTGCTCGCGGGCGCGAGCGGCGGACTCTTCGAGCGTGCGCCCGCCCGTGTGGCCATAGATCTTGATACGGTCGCGCACGGGGCCGCCCAGCAACTTGTAGATCGGCACGCCCAGGGCTTTGCCTGTCAGATCCCATAGGGCGTGCTCCACCCCCGAGAGGGCGCTGGTCAAAATCGGCCCGCCGCGGTAGAATGCGTGCCTGTACATGGCCTGCCAGTGGTGCACGACGCGGGTGGGGTCCTTGCCGATCAGATAGGGCGCCAGCTCGTCCACGGCTTGGGCGCAAGTGAGGGCGCGGCCTTCGAGCAAAGGCTCTCCCAGTCCCACCAGTCCCTCGTCGGTGTGCATCTTGAGAAAGAGCCAGCGAGGTTTGACAAGGAAGGTCTCCAGTTTGGTGATGTGCATCATGGTCCTCTCTCAGACAAGAATGGGCAGTCGTGAGAGGCAGTATAGCCCATCGCGCAAGGCGCTACAATCTCAGGCCAGCGTCACGATCAGCGCGCCTATGTGTTTCCGCCCTTGGACACACCGTTGAGCGAAAGGAGGGTATTCATGCTCGATCCAATCTATCGTCGTCTGGCCGAACGGCTGAATGCGATTCCCAATGGCTTCCCACCTACGGCAAGCGGTGTGGAATTGCGTCTGCTGGCCAAGATCTTTACGCCGGAGGAGGCCGCCCTGGCGAGCGTCATGCGCCTCACACCCGAATCCGCCGAGGCCATCGCCGCCCGGGCGGGCATCGAGCCCAGGGAGGCCAGTCGCATTCTGAGGAACATGGTGCGCAAGGGACAGATCGTCTGCTCCCGGGAGGGTCGTGAGCTCGCCTTTGGGCTGAGGCCCTTTGTGGTCGGGTTTTACGAGGCCCAATTGCCGCGCATGGATCGCGAGATGGCTGGGCTGTTTGAGGCTTACTACACCGAGATCCAGGGCGAGGGCCTCATCAGCGAAGGTCCACCCAT
>JAFGLK010000527.1 GCA_016928125.1 Anaerolineae bacterium | reverse complement strand
TCCTCGTATTGGGCCAACGACAGCTTGATCTGGCCGCTCACACGACGCATGATCGGCGTCTGCGCAGCCCCACCGACGCGCGAAACCGACAGTCCTACGTCGATGGCGGGTTTGATATCTTCATTGAAGAGATCGGCGCTCAGATAGATCTGTCCGTCGGTGATCGAGATCAGGTTGGTGGGGATGTAGGCTTGTATGTTCCCTCGGCGGGTCTCGATGATGGGCAAGGCAGTGATGCTGCCGCCCCCCTGCTCGTCGCTCAAGCGGCAGGCCCGCTCCAGCAGTCGCGAATGCAGGTAAAAGATGTCACCAGGGTAGGCCTCACGCCCGGGAGGGCGCCTCAGGAGCAGGGAAAGCTCACGGTAGGCGTCTGCATGCTTGGTGAGGTCGTCGTACACAATCAGCACGTCGTATCCATAGTCGAGGAACGATTCCGCCATGGTACAGCCCACATAGGGGGCGATGTAGACCAAAGCTGGCGGATCGTCGGGAGCGGCCACGACTACGATCGTGTGCTCCAAGGCATCAGCGTTCTCCAGGCTGCGGATGACCTGAAGTGCCGAGCTCTTGCGCTGCCCGATGCTCACATAGACACAGATCACTCCCTGATCCCGCTGGTTGATGATCGTGTCGAGGGCGATGGTGGTCTTGCCGGTCTGACGGTCTCCGATGATGAGCTCGCGCTGGCCTCGGCCGATGGGAATGATGGCGTCGATGGCCTTGATCCCTGTCTGCAGAGGCTGATCCACGGCCTGGCGATCTACCACACCCGGCGCCTCTCTTTCGATAAAGCGCCACTCATCCACAGTGAGACGGCCCTTGTTGTCCAGGGGGCGCCCAAGTGGGTCGACCACGCGTCCCAGCAGCGGCTCTCCCACGGGCACCGTGATGCGCCGCCCCGTCGACCAGACCACATCGCCGCCCTGGATGCCCGCATCAGAGCCCAGAAGCACGCAATCGGCCCAATTAGGCTCCAGATTCATGACCAGACCCATGATGTTGCCGGGAAAGCGCAGCAGTTCATCGGTGGTGGCCTGTGGCAGACCCCACACCGAAGCGACGCCATCACCGACCTTGCGAACCGTACCCACTTCCTGGATCGAGAGCCCCGCTCGGGTCTGGCGGCTCTCGCGCTCCACCGACGCCAACAACTCGCGCAACGAGTCGGCCGGCCTGTGCACCAGTTGGCTCAGCATGGATGGGGGCAGCTCTTCTATAGTGCCCTCCATCAAGCCCCAAGGCGAGCTGACTGTGGCGATCTGGGACGTGTCGGCTTCGCCGATCGTCAACTGAGTGCCGACCTGCTGGCTCTGTGTCTGTACCGATGAGAGCATCCTCTCAAACGACTCCTCAGGACGCAGGAGCAGATCGTCTGTGACGGGCTCTTCTTCAGAAGAAGCATCGCCGGTGGCTTGATCCTGGGCCGAGGCATCATCTTCTGAGGCCTGATTGCGATAAGGCCCTGAGCCCCGTTCGGCGTCAAGCTCAGAGTGGAACTCGGGCTCCAGGTGACCATCATCATCCAGCGGATTGAAAGGGGCGTCGCTCATATTTGGCTGTCTGCTCCCAGCCGCGCAACCAGATCCGAGCGCACACGCTCGCGGATGCGCTCAAGCTGTTGTTGGATAGTGTTGTCGATCAGTTTGTCGGCCAGGCGCACCTGGATGCCCGCGATCAGCGATGGGTCGATGGACACTTGAAGTTCCACGCGCCGGTCAATCAGGGAGGAAAGCGTGTCAGAGAGGGTCTTGGTCTGATCTGCCGTGAGCGCTACTGGCGTCGTCACAAAGGCGGTCGGCACGCGGCCGGCCATCAGGCGTCGATACTCCTCAACATCCGCCTGCGGGGTCTGATAGATGCTCGCGGCAAAGTTCGTGACCAGATCGTCGTGTGTGCGTCGGGTGGTCACGGATTGGACCACATTGCCCGATAGGGCCAGAATCGTATCCAGGACCTCATCATAGTGACGGACCACGATCTCGTGACGTTGCCGATTGAGCTCGATGCGCATCTCCTCAGTGAGACGGTCAAGACGAATGCGGGCCTCTTCGAGAAGTTCGGCGCTCTGCCGATTGGCCTCTGCGCGAGCCTCATGCAGAATGTCCTCCTTCTGCTCCTCCAGGAGGCGCGTTTTCTCGTCCCATTCGGCCCTGAGGCGGTTGGCCTCGGCCTCCTGGTCGCGCGCATTCTGCAGGGTCTCGCTGATGGTCTCGCCTCGGGCGCTGATTCGGCTCATGAGAGGCCCGAAGACGAGCTTGTTCAGAGCCCAGAGCAACACCAGAAAGTTGATGATCTGGAAAATCAGCGTCGCGGCATCGAGTTGGAGCATCGGCCTTCCCCCTAGAATCCAAAGAGGCCGGCAAAGGGATTCGCGAAGAGCAGAATCAGGCAGATCAAGAGCACATAGATGGCCGTGGATTCGAGGATGGCGAGCACCACGAAGAGCAGGCCGCGGATGCGATCCGCCACGCTCGGTTGGCGCGCCATGTTGTCAAAGGCACGCACCACGGCGCGACCTTCCATGAGAGCCGCTGTGATGGTGCCCAGCACAATGGCCACGGCCACGACGATGGTGGTAACGATCGAGAACTCGAGAATCTGGTCTGGTTGCATTGACCTACACGCTCCTTGTTATGGTAACCGCCTCAGGATGGGGTACACTCACAGCTCAACGGCTGGCGGTGGACATCTCGTCCTCCGCCGCGACAGCATCCACGACATAGACCAACGTCAGCACAGTAAACACGAGAGCCTGAAGCACCCCCGTGATCATACCGAGCAAGTTGAATGGCAGCGGCACCAACACCGGCACGAGTTTGAACATCACCGCCGCGATGATCTCGCCGGCGACCACGTTGCCGAAGAGACGCAATGCCATCGACAACGTCCGGCTGAAAATACCCAAGAGGTTGAGGGGCAAGATCACAAAAACGGGTTCCGCAAAGCTCTTGAGATGGCCCAGCAGGCCTCGCTTCTGGATGCCGTACACCTGGACCGATCCCAGCGAGATGAGTGAAAGCGCCAGGGTCGTATTGAGGTCCCGCGTGGGGGCTCTGAATAGGGGCACGAGACCCAGGAGGTTGGCCAAGGTGATGAAGCTGATCATGGTCGTGAGATAGGGTACCGCGCTGGGCACCGATCGGCCTGTTGTGTCGACGATCAGATTCGATACATAGTCCACTGCAGTTTCGATAGCGAGTTGCCATTTGGCAGGTTCCCAGAGACGGTATTTGCGGCGGGCCCAGAACGCCAGAGCGATCAATATCGCACAGACGATCCAGGTGTGCAGAACGGTATCTTTGATGCCGACGCCGGCGATCTCGAATACCGTCTGTGGAAACACACTCTGAATGTCCATGTCACTTTTCCCTAGTCCCCAGATACTGGGGTCACGCGATGGCCGAGCCCGCCGAGCCACAGGGCGGCCAGCCGGACGAGCCAAGATCCAACCAGGAGGCTCCCACAGGCCATGCCCCCGGAGCGGGCTGCCGGGACGAGAAACGGCACCCAAAGGAGCATGCGCAGGGGTAAGCCGCGCAAGATGGCCCCCTTGGCCTTTTGTGCAGGCAACAGGCTGGCGCGCCTCACACTCCCCTTGAGCAGCAGCAAATGCAGAGCACCGGCTGCTGCGCCAAGGAGAAGCCAAAGCAACAGCCTCAGCATTCCGCTCATCGGGACGGCTGCTGCAACGCGTCGATCTCTTCCTGGGAAAGCGCTTCGCCCAACGCCTCCTCAAACTCCGCGGCGAGGCGCTCCACATCGCCCTCTGGCAGCTCCGTTGATGTGCGCAGAGCGCCTACCAGAATGGCGCAGCGCTCAATGCCAATGCGCAAGATGCCCCCCTCTATCTGCAGCGTCTGAATCTCGCCTTCCACCTCGAAGCGCACCTGCCCACTCGCGAGGGCGGCAATCAGCGGCGCATGCCCTGGCCAAATGCCCAACAGGCCATCCTGCAAGGGCACCTCGATCCAGCTCACCTGTCCCGAGAACAGGATCTGTTCTGGCGAGAGGATATCCAGATTGACGCGCTGCGGGTAGCCCTCCTGCGAGCTCACAGCGTCCCGGCCTTTTCGACCGCATCATCTATGCTGCCCACCATGTAAAAGGCCTGTTCCGGAAGATCGTCGTGCTCCCCTGCCAGGATTTCCTCGAATCCGCGCAGCGTCTCCTCAAGGGGCACATATTGGCCCGGTATGCCGGTGAACTGCTCGGTGGAGAAAAACGGCTGCGTCAAAAAGCGTTGCACCCGACGCGCGCGATGCACCACCTGGCGATCCTCCTCCGACAGCTCCTCAGTGCCCAGGATCGAGATGATGTCCTGGAGTTCCTCATTGCGAGCCAAGATCGCCTTGACCTCGGTGGCGACGCGCACGTGTCGCGCCCCAACTACGCGAGGCTCGAGCATCTTGGAGGATGATTCCAGTGGATCGACGGCCGGGTAAAAGCCCTGACTGGAGAGTCGTCGCGTGAGCACGGTGATCGCGTCGAGATGGCTAAAGGCCGCCACGACGCCCGGATCTGTGATGTCGTCAGCCGGGATATAGATGGCCTGGACCGAGGTGATGGCGCCTCGCGTGGTCGTGCTGATGCGCTCCTGAAGCTTGCCCATCTCGGTGGCCAGCGTGGGCTGGTATCCGACCGCACTGGGAACGCGCCCCAGCAAGGCCGAGATCTCGGCACCAGCCTGCACATAGCGATAGATATTGTCGATGAAGAGCAGCACATCCGTATCTTCGTGGTCACGGAAATGCTGCGCAATGGTCAGCGCCGTCAACGGCGTGCGCATGCGTGCACCGGGCGGTTCGTTCATCTGCCCAAACACCAGCACGCTGCTTTCGAGCACGCCGCTGGACTTCATGCTCTCCCAGAGATCGTTACCCTCGCGGGTGCGCTCCCCAACGCCGGCGAACACCGCCAGGGCCTCGTACGTGTTCGTGCTGTGCCGGATGAGTTCAATGACCAGCATGGTCTTGCCCACGCCAGCACCGCCAAAGAGCCCGATCTTGCTGCCCTGACCATATGGCGTCAGCAGATCAATCACTTTCAGCCCCGTCTCCAGGGCCTGAGTGGAGAGCTTTTGCTCTCGCAGTGGGGGGGCTGTGAGGTGAATCGATTGACGCGGCGCGTCGAGGATGTCACTGCCGCCGTCGATGGGCTGACCCAGCACATTGAACACCCGACCCAGAGTTCTCCGCCCCACGGGGACCCGAATCGGCTCGCCCGAGTCGACCACGCGCATGCCGCGGTTGAGGCCTGAGGTGGAAGACATGGCCACACAGCGCACGGTGCGTGGATCGACATGCTCCTGGACCTCAATCACCAAATCCGGCTCGCCGGGGCGTCTGACGAGCAGCGCGCTGCTAATGCTGGGCAGATCGCCGACGGCGAACTGCGCATCCACAACGACCCCCATCACGCGGGCTATCCGACCTGTTCTCACACCCTTGTCCTTCGACAGACTTACTCGCTTACACCCCTATCGACCTTGGGCGACGGCGCCGCTAGCGCCGCCTATGATAGCCGATTTCGGGACAGTTGCCAAACAGAGGGCGCCCTAGGCTTTCTCTACACTTGCTTAGCGCCGGTTCAAGACCTAGAATGGTGATCAGCGTTGACAATGCTATATGACTCAGGAGCAGAAGATAGGGAGGCAAATCATGGCAAGCATGACCAAGCGCGAGCGTCTGATGGCCACCTTCCGCGGCGAGGGCGTCGATCGGCCCGCCGTGGCGTTGTGGCGCCACTGGCCCGGAGATGATCAGCGCGCCGAGGATCTGGCGCGGGCGCAGGTCGCTTTTCAACGTCGCTATGATTTCGATTTCATGAAGGTCACGCCCAGCAGCGACTATTCCGTGTGGGATTGGGGCGTGCGGACGGAACTGGTGGGCAACACCGAGGGGACGCGTGAGTATCGCCATCATGTGATCACGGCGCCAGACGACTGGGCACGCCTGCCGATCCTGAACCCTGATCGTGGCGCCTATGCGCGCCAGATCCGCTGTCTGCGATTGATCGGAGACGAGCTGGGCGAAGAGGCGCCCTTTATCCAGACGATCTTCAATCCTCTCTCGATGGCCAAGTACCTGGCCGGCGAAAGCCTCATGCTGGTGCACATGCGCCGACATCCCGAGCTGTTCAGGCAGGGGCTGGAGATCCTGACCGAGAGCTGTGTGGGCCTGGTGCGGCAGGTGATGACGACCGGGGCGGCAGGCATCTTCTTGGCCGTGCAGCACGCACAATATGGCTTGCTCTCGGAGAGCGAGTATCAGACCTACGGCCTCCCGTACGACCGGCGCGTGCTCGAGGCCGCCGAGGGCGCCTGGTTCAATCTGCTCCATCTGCACGGCAGCGATGTCATGTTCGATCTGCTGGCCGACTATCCGGTGCAGGTAGTCAACTGGCACGATCGCGAGACGCCGCCCTCCTTGGCTGAGGCGCTTACCCGCTTCCCGGGCGCGGTCTGCGGAGGCCTGCGCCAGTGGGAGACCATGGCGCGCGGCGACCCTGAGGATATTGTGGCCGAAGCCCAGGATGCGATTGAGCAGACACGAGGCGTGCGCTTTATCCTGGGCACCGGCTGCGTGACGCCGGCGGTGGCCCCCACCAGCAACATTCACACAGCGCGTACGGTCGTTGATGACGCGCGCTAGGCCTCAGGCGCAACGGTCGGGCCGTCGGTGATCGCGGCGCGAAAACGCACCATCAGGCTCGGCCCTGGCCTTGACGCCGGGCGGCGCCTGACTTATGCTCTGCGCGTTTGAGCCGGGCAGCGGCGCGCTCGGCTGCCCACTATACTCTAGGGAGGGTGCTGAATGAACGAGAATACTCCTTCGCCGCGCTATGACCTGTTGCTCAAAGGCGGTCATGTAATCGACCCCAAGGCGGGCATCTCCAAGCCCATGGATGTAGCGGTCAACGCCGGGCGCATCGCGGCTGTAGAGCGCGACATCGCCCCCGCCCAGGCCGCCAAAGTGGTGGACGTGTCGGGCCACTATGTGACGCCCGGGCTGATCGACCTTCATGTGCATGTCTATCCCCATTGGTGTGGAGAGTTTGGCGTGGTGGCCGACGGCCAGAGCTTCTCGTCAGGCGTCACCACGATGGTCGACGCGGGCACCTCGGGCGCCGCGAATTTCGCCGATTTCAAGGCCCGGGTGATCGAGGCGTCCAAGACGCGGGTGCTGGCCTACCTCAATGTGGTGGACCTGGGGATGAGCGGCGACTGGGAGCAGGACGTGAGCCACATGGACCCGGTGGCGGCTGGCTATACCGCCCTGGCCTACCCCGACCTGATCGTGGGCATCAAGTGCGCCCACTACTGGACCTGGAAGCCCTGGGATGCGCAGCATGCCCCCTGGGACAATGTCGAGCGTGCGGTGCAGGCCGGCGACATCTGCCAGAAGCCGGTGATGGTCGACTTTTGGCCGCGCCCGCCCGAGCGCAGCTACCGCGATCTGATTCTCCACAAGCTGCGACCTGGCGATATCCACACCCATGTATTCGCCCAGCAGTTCCCGGTTCTGGACGAGAACGGGGTGCTCAACCCCGTCTACGAGCAGGCGCGTCGGCGGGGCGTCATCTTTGACGTGGGGCATGGCGCGGGGAGTTTCTGGTTCCGGAATGCCGTGCCGGCGGCGGCCCAGGGCTTCCTGCCGGATTCGATGGGTACGGATCTGCACCGTCACAACGCCGCCACCGGCCTGGTGACCAACATCGCCAACGTGATGAGCAAGTTCCTGTGCATGGGCCTGA
>JAFGLK010000526.1 GCA_016928125.1 Anaerolineae bacterium | reverse complement strand
GGCCATCCCGACGACGCCATCGACGCGGTGCGGCCCGGCGATGTGGTGGTGCTGGATGGCCGCGGCGCTACCGATGAGGGGCTCTTTGGCGACCTGCTCACGCTACGCATCAAGACGGCCGGGGCGGCGGGGCTGGTGTGCGACATGTGTGTGCGCGACGGCCCCCACATGGCCGAGAAGGAGCTGCCCATCTTCTGCAAGGGCTCCGCGGCCCCAGGGGGCACGGTCTTCAATGTAGACTATAACGTGCCCATCGGTTGCGCGGGGGTGCTGGTGTGCCCGGGCGATATCCTGCTGGGCGACGACGACGGCGTGGTGGTGATCCCTCAGGCTTGGGTGGACCATGTGGTGGCCGAGGTGCAGAAGTTCGAGGGGCGCGAGGAATTCATCCGGCTCAAGCTAGCCGAGGGCCACTCGCAGCGCGGTCTCTATCCCATGGGGCCAGAGTGGAACGAGCAGTTCGAGGCCTGGTGGGCTGAGCAGCGCCAGCGGTAGATGTGCATGGGACGCGCCACAGGCCGCGGCCCTCTAGCCGAACCAACCAAAGGAGCAGATCTTCGATGCCCCATCGCACCCATCGGGCCAGGCTCTGGCCCATGCTCCATCTCGTCTGTCTGCTGACGCTTTTCCTCAGCCTAGGCGTCCGCGGGCAGGGCGCCAGCGCTCAGAGGGTTCTCGGTCCCGGAGGGGCTGACTCGGAGGGGCGCAGCGGCGAGCCCATCAGCGCGCCCGCGCCCAGCGAAGGTCCGGCCGCCGAAAGGGCCGCGCCGCTGAGCTACCCGCCCGATCTCACGGCGGACATCGCCTGAAGCGCGGGCACGGGCGGCGTGGGCGACATCCAGGCCGCGTTCAACGCGGCGCGCAGCGCCGAGAACGCCCAACTGGGCCTCGCCCTCCCTCCGCTGACCCTGCCCTCGCAGGCCGAGTGGGACGCCCTGAGCCCGGGCGAGCGCGCTCTGTGGCTCATCAACCGCGAGCGCCAGGATCGCGGCGTGGACCCTCTCCACGGCGTCGAGGCCGACGTCACTCACGTGGCCCAGACCTACGCCCAGTACCTGTTGGATCATAATGCCTTCAGCCACACGGCCGACGGCCGCTGGCCCTGGGAGCGGATGGAGGCCAATCCCGCCATCGGCGCCTGCCACGATTTCCTGAGCGTGGCTGAGAACCTGGCGGCCTTTGCCACCTCGGGCTCGTGGATCCCTCTGCCGGTAGAGCGGTCCGTCTACATGTGGCTCTACGAGGACGCCGACCACGACTGGGCCCATCGCCACGCCGCGCTTTGGTACCCCTACACCGAGAACAGCGGCCCCAGCGGCCGCGAGGGGTTCCTGGGCATGGGCCTGGCCAGCGGCGGGCCCTACCAGGGGTGGAACCAGGCCGCGCTGGTGGTGATGAACGTGTTCGACCCCTGCGCGACGTGGGAGTACGATGTGGTCCCCGCCCCCAGCGTGACGGCGATCTCGCCCGCCTACGGCGTCAACACCGGAGCGCTTCACGTCGAGGTGAGCGGCAGCGGCTTTCAGCCCGGCGCCACGGTGAGGCTAGGCCGCGCGGGCCAGGCCGACATCGTGGCCAGCGATGTGGCCGTGGTTGGCGCGGAGCGCATCACCTGCAACCTGAACCTGGACGGTGCCGCAACCGGGGCCTGGGATGTGCTCACGACCAACCCCGACCAGCAGATCGGCGTTCTGGCGGGTGGCCTGACCGTCACGCTGCCGAGCGGTCCGATGGAGGGCGCCGCTTTTGTGCCCCTGGTGGTGCGGGTGCAGGGCGCACCGGCCTCCACCCAGCGCCTGGTGGTGTTCGAGGGCTTTTCCGGCTGACCTGCGGCAACTGCCAGGCTGCGGCGACGGCGATCGAGAACACCCTGGCGCCCGAGTTCGCGAGCCAGCCGGTGCTGTGGCTAGAGTACGACACCGACATCAACCACGCCCGCGAGGCCCGCTGGTGGACCGCCTTCGGGGGTAGCAGCGTTTATCTGCCCATGAGCCAGGTGGACAGCGGCCAGCAGATCGCGAGCGGCTATGAGGATTTCGCCGCGCGTTACCGCGGTATGGTGAGCGCGGCACTGGCGCGGCCGGCCGAGGCGGAGCTGGTCGCCACGGGCCAGCGCGTCGACGACGGGCTGCGTCTGAGCGTGCAGTTGACCAACCGCAGCGGCGTGGCGCTCGGCAGCGCCAACGATGCGACGCTGTGGGTCATCGTGTCTGAGGAGCACGCCGGCCCGGGCGAGGGGCGCCTCACCGGCCGGGTGGTGCGCCATAACGAGGCCTGGAAGATCGCCAGCCTGGCCCCCGACGCCACGGCCACCTACACACTGGACACAATGCCCCTCAGTGGAGTAGACTGGACCCATGTGCGCGCCGTCGTGCTGGCGGACTATCGGCCAGGCGGCTCGGTGGGGCCGTACGATATGTTGCAGGCGGCCAGGGCCTCCCTGAGTCCGTAGAAAAAGCATTCCGAATTCACTTTGGAGGGTACAGCATGAAGATCGTAGATATGAAGTGCGCTATCATCGGACGCAACCCTGTGGTACGCATCATCACCGACGAGGGGATCGATGGGTACGGCGAGGGCGAGACGGCCAAGCACTATCTCAAATCCCACGTGATGTGGTACAAGGACAAGATCCTGGGCATGGACCCGACCGACGTGGAGCGGGTGATGCTCAACATCCGGCGGGTGGGCGCCTTCAAGCCCTGGGGCACCTCGGTGAGCATCATCGAGATGGCGCTGTGGGACATCGCCGGCAAGGCGGCGGGCCTGCCGATCTACAAGCTGCTGGGCGGCAAGGTCCGCGACCGGGTGCGGGTCTACAACGGCGCCGTGCGCTTTCACATGGAAGGCGCCAGCCCCCAGGATTACGCCGACAGCATGGCCAAGATGAAGGCCAGCCCGGAAAAGTTCTCGATCATCAAGCAGGGCATCGCCTTCCACGGCGACATGTCCTACCAGGTGCCCGGCCTGTTCTACGGCGATCCGGTGCGGGGCGGCTTCTACCGCAATCGTGGCCTGCTCACCGAGCGCGGGCTGAAGCACATCATCGCCTGCGCCGAGGCCATGAAGGATGTGCTGGGCGATGAGGTGGGCCTGGCGCTGGACTGCGGCCCCGGCTGGATGCCCACCGACGTCATTCGTCTGGCGCGGGCGCTAGAGCCACTCAACATCATGTGGCTGGAGGACACGGTCACCGGCGACTATACGCCCTATGTGCTGGCCGACGTCTACCGCGACATCACCATGCAGACCTCGACGCCGATCCACACCGGCGAGCAGATCTACTTGCGCCAGAACTTCCGCGAGTTGATCGAGGGGCAGGCGGTCAACGTCATCGGGCCCGATCCATGTGACGTGGGCGGCCTGGCGGAGCTCAAGTGGATCGCCGAGTACGCCGACCTGCACGGCATCCTGATGGCGCCCCACGGCACCGGCGACGGGCTACTGGGCCTGGCGGGGCTGGTGCAGGTGTGCGCGACCCTGCCCGACAACTATATCGCCTTCGAGTACCCGACGGGCAAGCCCGACTGGTGGTACGACATCGTGG